>CAYNQA010000169.1:0-7080 GCA_964399225.1 uncultured Anaerolineaceae bacterium | reverse complement strand
GGTGCTCTTCGCGACGAAGCAATCTCCTCCTTGTGTTGGGGATTGCTTCGTCGCTCACTCCGTTCGCTCCTCGCAATGACGAATGCCCGAGAAAAATTACATTTGTATCTTTGTCATCCGGACAGGCGGGGCTATAATTGAGTAAGATAAAACAGGTGACAGTCCTTGCGAAGCGATTGTCACTGTTCAACAGCCAATACACAGGAGCAGACATGAGCGACCATGAGGCCGTCATTCTTTCGGCAGTCCGTACACCGATCGCAAGATTTCAAGGTGCATTGAGCGGGTTTCCCGCCACGAAACTGGGCAGCATTGCCATCCGCGAGGCGGTTCATCGCGCAGGCGTCAATTCCAATGACATCGAAGAAGTGCTGATGGGCAACGTGGTGCAGGCGGGCGAGGGCCAAGCTCCTGCACGTCAGGCCGCGATCGGGGCAGGCGTCCCGGCAACGGTCAGCGCGACGACCGTGAACAAAGTTTGCGGCTCGGGGCTCAAGGCCGCGATGCACGCCGCGCAGGCCATCCGCGCCGGTGATGCGGACCTCTTCGTCGCGGGCGGGATGGAGTCGATGACGCGCGCGCCGTATCTCGTCAACGGGCGAACGGGCGAGCTGAAATTCGGAAATCAAACTCTCACCGACGCCCTGCTCAACGACGGCCTGTGGGACCCGTTCGAAAATTGGTCCATGGGCATGGCCGCCGAGTTCATCGCGGACGAGTTCGAGGTCACGCGCGAGGCGATGGATAAGTTTGCCTACGAGAGTCACCAGAAAGCCGTCGCGGCACAAGAGGCGGGCAAATTCAAAGCGGAGATCGTCCCTGTGGAGATCAAAGGCCGCAAAGGGGACGTGACCTTGTTCGACACCGACGAAGGTCCGCGCAAGGATACGTCTGTGGAAGCGCTGGCGAAACTCAAACCAGCCTTCAAGCCGGATGGAAAGGTGACGCCCGGAAACGCTTCGTCCATGAACGACGGGGCGGCGGCTGTGGTCATTGCGAGCCGCGCCTACGCCAATGCGCACGGACTCAAACCGCTGGCCCGCATCGTCGGATATTCACAGGCCGCACTCGAACCGAAATATCTCTTCGCCGCACCGGCCCACGCCATGCCGCGACTCTTGGACCGCATCGGCTGGACCCTCGCGGATGTGGACCTGATCGAGATCAACGAGGCCTTCGCCGCCCAAGTCCTCGCGGACGGATACGCCCTCGCCGAGCAAGGCTGGGACTGGAGCAAGGTCAACGTCAACGGCGGCGCGATCGCCATCGGGCATCCGCTCGGAGCCTCCGGCGCGCGCGTGTTGACGACGTTGATCTACGCGTTGAAGGACCGTGGATTGAAGCGTGGCATCGCGTCGCTGTGTCTGGGTGGTGGTGAAGCGGTGGCGATGGCGGTGGAGATCGAGGGGTAGATTGGGAATTGGTAGATCGGTAGATTGGTAGATTGGCAGATTGGTTATTGGTGAGGTAGCGTATGGCCGACAAAGAAATGCGCGGATTCGAAGACCTTGAGTGTTATCAGTTGGCGCTTGAGGTTTTCCGCGAGGCTTATCGCATTGCAGATGTTCTTCCGTCGCAGGAAAAGTACAATCTCGCTGACCAGATCCGCCGCGCGGCCACAAGCATTCTGCTGAATATCGCCGAAGGTTACGGACGCTACCACTACCTCGATTGTTTGCGCTTTTACTATATCGCCAGAGGCTCAATCACCGAGGTACTCAGCGCGTTCATCGCTTGCGCCGAAACCAAATACACCAACGGAGAGATAAATCGCCAACGCGAACTATGTCACTCTGCATTACGATCGCTCAACGGCTACATCCGTTATGTCCGCACTCAGCAACAAGGAAAGCAAGAATATGGAGAACGCGCCTTAAAAGAGGAATCGGCATACTACAACACTGAAATTCCTTCTCAAGAATAACCGACCAACCAATTTACCAACTTACCAATTTACCAACCTACCAAGGAAACAAATATGACCAACGAAGAACGCAACGAAAAGATCGAACTCTACGGCCGCGGATTTGATTTACTCATCGCGGCGTTGAAAGAAGTCCCCATTGGCGCGATGAAGTTCAAGCCGGAGCCGAAGGAATGGAGCGTCCACGAGATCGTCGTCCACATCGCGGACAGTGAGGCCAGTGCCGCCTTGCGCGCACGCAAATTGATCGTCGAGCCGGGCGGGGTGTTGATGGCGTACGATCAAGACAAATGGGCTGAAGAATTGAACTATCACGAACAGAGCATGGAAGACGCACTCGAGACGACCCGCCTGGTCCGCAAGACCACGTACGCATTGTTGAAGAAGGTCCCGGCTGAGGTTTTCGAGACGCACACGCTCAAGCATCCCGAAATGCCCGATGTGCAATACACACTCGACCGTTGGTTGAACATTTACTCCGGTCACATCCCCGGGCACATCGAGCAGATTCAAAATAATGTGGTGCTGTGGAAGAAACAAAAATAATCCGTCATTGCGAGGAGCGAAGCGACGAAGCAATCCACCGTTGCGAGGAGATTGCTTCGAACGGAAGAGCACCGTTCTCGCAATGACGAAACTAAAGAGGAGACCAACATGGACATCAAAAACATCTTCGTCATCGGCGCAGGGACCATGGGCAACGGCATCGCACAGGTCGCCGCGACCTCGGGCTATCAAGTCACCTGCATGGACGTGATGCCCGCCGCGCTTGAAAAGGCCAAGGCCGTCATCTCCAAGTCTGCGAACAAACTGCTCGAAAAAGGGACCATCACCGCCGAGCAGAAGGCCAACGTGGAAAGAATCCACTTCGCCAGCGACATGAGCACGGTCGGCGAAGCGGACCTGGTCATCGAGGCCGCCACCGAGAACCCCGATCTCAAGTTCAAGATCTTCCGCGAGATGGACGAGAAAGCCGCTCCCAACGCCATCCTTGCCACCAACACCTCCTCCATCTCGATCACCAAGATCGCCGCCGCCACGAAGCGACCGGAGAAGGTCATCGGGATGCACTTCATGAACCCGGTCCCGCTGATGAAACTGGTCGAAGTGATCCGCGGACTGGCCACCAACGAAGACACGCTGACCACCACGGTCGAGGTCTGCAAGTGGATGGGCAAGGAACCGGTCGAGGCCAACGACTCGCCGGGCTTCATCTCCAACCGCATCCTGTGCCCAATGATCAACGAAGCCGTCTTTGCGCTTCAAGAAGGGGTCGGCACGCCCGAAGCGATTGACCAGGTTATGAAACTCGGCATGAACCACCCAATGGGACCGCTGACCCTCGCCGACCTGATCGGCCTCGACGTGGTCCTGTTCGTGATGGAAGTGTTGCAACGCGACCTCGGCGAAGACAAATACCGCCCCGCGTATCTGCTGAGGAAGATGGTGGATGCCGGCTATCTGGGAAGGAAGTCCGGACGAGGGTTTTACAAGTACTCCTAAAAGAACCAAACGTGTAAATGTGCATCGCGCTTATCAGTGGCAATTACCCACTGTTGAGCACGATGTACTGCTTTAACCAAACGAATATTCAAGCGAGGAGAATAGCATGCGTAATTCATTTTTCGGTAACATCTTTAACACCCTTCAAAATCGAACCAGCGCGGTATTTGGCGCGATCGGCGCGGCGGCGCTGGTCTGTCTGTGCGGTGCATTGATGACCTTTGTGCTTGGGCCACAACAAGCGCTCAAGGCTAACCGTGTATCGAAACTCCCGCTCATGGATGTATCCTATGTGGCCTCTGCTGCCACGGATAGTGAGATCCTTATCACCGGCACACTGAACGGCAGCCAGGCATCTCCCAACGTGCCGGATTTCATTGCCTACACTCAAGACCACTGGGAGATCACCATCTCCGAGAACGAGCAGGGCACGCCTCAGCCTCCGGACGGTTCCTGGAGCTATGATGAGACGGTGATCCCTGCGCTGACATTGACCCTCAACGGGACGCCGGTCAACATCCAGCCGTCTTCGTATGCCGCTCTGGGCGGAAATCTGCACGAAAGGATCGTTGACGGTAACGGCTCGTTGCAGGCCAAGGATGGCGATCAACTCCTCCGCGAAGGCGCGCTCCGCTATCAAGGATTCTTTGACGGCGATCAGGCAACTGTGTTGGGTAAAAAAGATTCAAGCGGCGCTATCATCCCCGAGGATGTATATGCTGGAGATCGCGCTTCTTACGAAAAGGCTCAGAAACAGGCGGCGGGCTTTCTGTTCGTGGGCGGTATTGTTGCGATGATCTGCGCCCCTGTCGTACTGATCCTGGGCGTGGTCAGCGCGGCGCTCGGCAAAAGCACGAGGGTAGTGAGGCGGTAATTCTTTACGCCGCGTCCGATGAACGAATCCAATCCCGTCCGCTGGAATGAGGATGGCAAAAACCTGTCTGCAATTCGAGTGTAAAATACAACCGATGCTTTCCTCCCTCTTTCAAAAATTCCGCGACTGGAAATACAGCACGCCCCTCACCCTCCTCGGTGTGACGCTGGTTGCCTACGGCCTCTTCGCCGCTCAACAAGGCTTCCACTGGGATGATTGGGGCTTCGTGTGGATGATGCGCTTCGGTGGTCCCGAGCGCCTGCTGGAATATTTCTCCGTGGCGCGGCCAGTCATGGCGCGGCTGTATCTCGTCACACTGCCCCTGCTGGGACCGAATCCGTTCGCGTGGCAAATATTTGCGCTTTTCTGGCGCGCCACAGCGGCGATCGCATGTTGGTGGGCATTGCGTCAGGTTTTCATCTCCGCCCCTGCTGGCGGCTCCGCTCGCAACTCGACCACTGAGACCGCGACCGAGCAAGCCATCTTCTGGGTCGCGTTGCTCACCCTCGTTTATCCCGGCTTCAGCCAGCACTCCATCGCCATTGCCTACGGACATTACTCACTGTACTTCACAGCCTTTTGGCTCTCACTCGGATTGATGATGGTAGCCTTGCGCGCAGACAAGCGCAAATGGCTGCCCCTGTCTTCGGCGCTGATCCTCTCCGCTTGGTCACTCTTTTCCGCGGAATATGCCTTCGGCCTGGAACTGCTCCGCCCGGTCTTTTTGTGGCTGGCGCTGCAAGGCGGCTTCTCCACGCTCAAACAAAAAGCCATCAGCACCCTGCGCGCATATCTTCCGTATCTGGTCGTTCTGATCGCATTCGTCATCTGGCGCGTGTTCATCTTCGGCTTTCGCATGTACGACGCGGAACTACTCAACGCCGCAGAAAATGGTGGATCCGGCGGATTTGCGTCTCTGCCCGGCATGGCGGCCGAGGCGTTGCTCAACACGTCCCTGCGCGCGTGGATCAACCTGCTCGATTTTTCCGCCCTCGCCGATTTCAGCACACGCCTTTTCGTTATCACTGTTGCGATCATCATTGCTTCATTTCTTTTCCTCCTCAATTTCGCGCAAGACAAAGAACAGCCAACCACCAACCAACAACCACCAACTACCAACTGGATTCTCCTCGGCCTCCTCGGTCTGCTTGCTGCGGGCATCCCGTTCTACGTTGCAGGCCTGCCTGTCACGCTAACTTTCCCCAATGATCGCTTCACCATCTCGTTCGCATTTGCGTCGGCGTCCCTGCTGGTCGGTCTGGCCGGCCTCATCCGCCGTCCCGAGGTGCGAAGCGTGGCGCTTAGTCTGCTTGTAGCACTGAGCATCGGTAAACAGATCCAATTCGCCGATTCATTCCGTCAGGATTGGGACGAGCAAAAAAGTTTCTTCTGGCAGCTCGCCTGGCGCGCGCCCATGATCGAACCCAACACGGCACTGGTCTCCGACGATTCGGGGATCAAGCTCTCGGTCGATTACTCTCTTTCTGCGCCACTCAACTGGATCTACAACCCCAGTAATCCGCAAGGCCGCATGGATTATGGATTCTTTTTCCTCGGTACGCGGCTGCATGGCGAAATTCCCGCCCTCGAGAAAGACCAGCCGATCGCCAATGCAGCCGGGGTCGGTGTGTTCCGCGGCTCCACGAACGACATGCTGGTGTATCAATTCCGACCGCCCTCCTGTTTGCACGTTCTTGATCCGCTCTACAATTCCGAAATTCCTGCGCCTCCCAATTCGGTGGATATCACTAAAGACATGCTTGCAGACGGGATCCCCGTCCTCACCGCGCGGACATTGCAAGCTCTGCCTCTCTCCGATGTTTCCCGCATCGTGGACAACGGGAAAGCGGGTGCCGCGCCTCCACCTTTCCTCTTCGGGACAGAACCTGCACACACATGGTGCTATTACTACCAAAAAGCAGACCTCGCCCGTCAACAAAACGACTGGGATAAAGTTGCTGCATTGGGTGATCAGGCCTTTGCGATTCCATATCTTCCCAACGACGCCTCGGAATTCCTGCCCTTCATCGAGGCCTATCTTCGCCTTGGCCGCATTGACGATGCCCGCGAATGGACTCGTGCCGCGAACAAACAGATGCCCATCATTGCCCCGGCTTTGTGCGCCGTCTGGCAGCGCGTGGAGGCGGATGGGATCAACATCCCAGAGTCAGCGATGGAAAAAACGATCAAGGAATTAAAGTATTGCCCGGCACAATAGCTCGAGGTTCGCCGTTCCCCTATCCCAAGCGATAATGAAATATTCCAACGGATTTCCGCAAAAAAGGGATGGCATACATCCAGCGGTATGGGCGCACGCGCGGTTCATCCGTCCCGAAGTAGAACCACTCCTCAACCAAGCGAATATCTTTTCCCCAAGTCTCCACTTCGCGGCCAGAGTTGAGCGAGAAACGCATCCGTGCATTCACCTTTGAGAAGAGCAGTTGGAAATTGTCAGCATGCATGACCCAAGGCGTGTGCGCATCAAAGACCAATTCTGCAGCGGGGAAATTGTCGCGCAGCTTCAAAACCAGCGACTTGATCTGTGACTTATCAAAATAGGGAAATACGCCTTCCGCTATGAACAGGAACGGGCGCGGCAGGTATGCTCCAACCTCTGTGATCCAGGCCGGGTCAAAGACAGAACAAGCCAGCAAGTGGTGATTAGGACTCGCCTCCTGCATCAATTGGCGGCGCAGGTTGATCACTTCAGGCAGGTCAAGGTCGAACCATTCGACGCGGCCGTTGTTGATGCGCTCGAAGCGGGTGTCGAGTCCGCAGC
>CAYNQA010000168.1:0-7123 GCA_964399225.1 uncultured Anaerolineaceae bacterium | reverse complement strand
CCAACCATGAAGACGCCGATTGCGATCATTAGGACTGCGCGAGACCTAGGGCTGGGAGAAATTAATGTGCCGATCCAACCGAGTAGCGCGCCGAGTAAAGTATAAGCGACGAGTTTCGCGACGAGGAAGAGAAAGATTGGAAACGCTGAATTCTCGCGCTTAAATGACGGTGCATGATTGTGATGACGATGTTGATGTGCGCCAACTTGCCCAACATAATCCTGTTCGATTTGGCGGGCGAGAGAACTAGCCAACAGACCACCCTGAATAGCGAGACAGCTCAGTCCACCCGTAGTGAGACCGGTGACAAAAGCAACCGCGATCTGCGCCCATATGCCGGATGCGGCTTCGACTGTCTGTGCGCCGCTGGGTTGGAAGGCGATCAATGCAAAGGCAGCCACCACCAGGATAATCCCCAGGGTGACGAGTACTACTGGATCAATGGAAGTGTTTTTTGAACTAGACATTCAGCCTCATCGGTAAAGCGGCATAAGGTTCGACAGCCACAGAGTTTATCGCGACCCTGTGGCTGTTGGATGAAATCGAAATTAGCGTTTCCCGCCATCCCAGACGACGAAAGGCATGTTGATGACCACACCAGGTTGTTCGATGGTGAGTTCATCTGCGGCGAGCGCGGCCATGACCTCGGTAACGGAGGTGAGCAAGCGCGCGTTGGCTGGGTCTGCCCACGTCACCACGTTCAGGCGGCGAAGCGGAGTGTAACCGTCCGTGCCAGGCGGGTTGTCGAAGACATCCGGTTGGAAGCCGAAGGGTCCCGTGCCAGTGACGCCGTTGGTGAAGACATAGACGTTGGCCAGCGACTCGTCGGGTACATTGGCCAGCGAAGGCACGTACATGACCGGCGACTTCATCATGTTGGTCAGAGTTTCGGCCACACCCGTATCGGAAGCTTCGGTATGGACAAAGTAGATTTCCTTGCCCTCAGCATAGGCTTTGCCGGCAGGCAGTTCGGCCTTGGCAGGTCCGCTTTGCTGCGGGGCACAAGCGGCAAGGATGAAGAGAGCGATCACGAGAAGGGAGAGTTTTTTCATTGCCAGTTCCTTTCTATTGCCTAAAAACATTGGTTAGAGCCTTCATCTTTCACTGGACTACTGAACCAAGTTGTCAAATCTTTTGTCTGCGCAGGCGCAGGCTATTGCTCACCACGAAGACACTGCTGAAGGCCATCGCGCCCGCGGCCAGCATGGGGTTGAGATAGCCGAGCGCGGCGGCAGGGATGAGGATCACGTTGTAGAAGAACGCCCAGAACAGATTTTGCTTGATGGTGCCGAGCGTCTTGCGCGAAAGGTTGATGGCGCGCGCCACGCCGCGCAGATCGCCGCTCATCAAGGTCACAGGCGCGGCGGCCATGGCCACGTCGGTGCCAGTGCCGATGGCGAGACCCACGTCGGCTTGCGCGAGAGCGGGGGCGTCGTTCACGCCGTCACCGACCATCGCGACAATATTGACCATTGACCGTTGACCACGGACGATGGTCTGTCGTCCGTCGTCCATCGTCTGCAATTTCTTTACTTCGGTGGATTTGCCTTCAGGAAGGACTTCGGCAAGAACCTGGTCAATGCCTACTTGTCGCCCAATCGCCTCGGCGGTCTTTTGGTTGTCACCTGTGATCATGGCGACCTTCAAGCCCATTTTGTGCAGGTCGGCAATCGCTTCGCGCGAACTGTCCTTGATGGTGTCGGCGACGGCGATGATGCCCGCGGCGACGCCGTCCACTGCGACAAGCATAGCGGTCTTGGCTTCGGATTGGAGACGCGACACTTCGGATTCGAGTCCGCCCAACGAGATGCCGCGATTCTCGAACATTCTCCTGTTCCCAACCATGACGCTTCTTCCCTCGACCTCGGCCTGGACACCGTGTCCCGCCTCTGCTTTAAATCCAGCGGGTTCGGACAAACTCAAACCGCGAGTCGTGGCTTCCGCCCAAATCGCCTCACCCAGCGGATGCTCACTCCCCTTCTCCACCGACGCGGCGAGACGTAACAACTGATCACTGGTCACTGTTGACTGCGAAGTCCCCGAAGGGGGATCACTGATCACTACGTCCGTCACCGCGGGTTGACCCTTCGTGATCGTGCCGGTCTTGTCCAACACAACAACAGTTACTTTCCCAGCGCGTTCCAACGCTTCGCTGGTGCGGAACAGGATTCCCATCTCGGCGCCTTTGCCTGTACCAACCATGACGGCGGTCGGCGTGGCGAGTCCCATCGCGCAGGGACAAGCGATGACTAGCACGGCCACCATGTAGATGAGCGCACGCGTGAAGTTGTCAATGTCCGAGTTGATGGCGAGGGGAGGTCCAAAGAAGTACCAGCCCGCGAAGGTCAACGCGGCGATGCCAATGACGATGGGGACAAAGATGGCAGAGACTTGATCCGCGAGCTTCTGAATCGGCGCTTTGCTTCCCTGCGCGTCTTCAACTAATTTAATGATTTGTGCAAGGGCAGTTTCTTTGCCGACTTTGGTCGCTTCGAATTTGAGCAAGCCCAATTTATTGAGCGTCGCGCCAATGACCGCGTCGCCCTGCTTCTTTTCCACGGGGAGCGACTCGCCCGTCAGCATGGACTCGTCCACGGCGGAGCGGCCTTCGATGACGACGCCGTCCACGGGGATCTTCTCGCCAGGTTTGACGAGCACAACGTCCCCGACGCGGACATCGTCGATCGAGACCTCAGCCTCCGTCCCGTCGCGAATGACGCGGGCTGTCTTGGCGCGGAGTCCCATCAGCTTTTTGATCGCTTCGGAGGTGCGTCCCTTGGCGCGGGCCTCGAGGAACTTCCCAAGCTTGATGAGCGTGATGATGACCGCGGCCGTCTCGTAGTAGACGTGTCCCATCAGCAGGCCGAAGGTGATCGGGAGCGAGTAGAAGAACGCGGCCGAGGAGCCCATCACGATGAGCACGTCCATGTTGGCGGATCTGTTGCGCAGGGCTTTGTAGGCGCCCACGTAATATTGCCAGCCAACGTAAAACTGGACGGGGAGCGCAAGCGCGAGCATGAGCCAGCCGAACCAGGGCTGGGCGTCGCGCATGCCTTCCATGGTGGTTTGGGTGTAGAAAAATTCGGGGAGCAGGCCGAAGTCCTTGCCCATGGAGAGCAGGAACAGTGGCACGGTGAAAATGAGACCGATGATGAGCAGGCGGCGTTGTTCGTTGATCTCGTGCTCGCGCGCCTTGGCTTCCGCGTCCTCCGCCTCCCCACCGAGTTCGACCGCTTCAAATCCAGCGGAGGCGACCGCGCGGCGCAGTTCCGCCTGCGTGACGATGGTCGGCACGTATTTGACGCGCGCCTTCTCGTTGGCGTAGGTCACTTGCGCTTCGAGCACGCCTTCGAGTTTGGCGAGGGATTTTTCGAGACGCGTCGCGTCGTTCGAATCCGAGAGGCGCTTGATGATGAGTTCGGCTTCGCCTGTCGCGACGCCGTATCCCGCTCGCTGGACGCGCGCGATCAGGTCGGGCATCGCCAGCTTGGACGCGTCGAAGTCCACGGTGGCGCGCTCGGAGGAAAGGTTGACCACCGCGGTTGTCACGCCGTCGAGTTTTTTGAGGTTGCGCTCGACGGTCGCGACACAGTTCGCGCAGGTCATGCCTGTGATGGGTAACGTTAGTTGCTTTGTATCAGCCATTCTTCTACCTCATAAAATATTCGTTTTCGAGGAACGAACCAGAAACGAATGAAAATAGTTACAAGGCGATCAGTCCCTCAGCGGGATAATTGATCTCGGCCAACAGAGCCTTGATCTTCTGCTCGTCGGCGGGGGCATCGAAGGTAATGGTGACCTTCTTGCTGTCCTGTTCGGCTTTCACGGATTGAACGCCTTGCAATTCAGCCACTTCGGTCTCGATGGTGTGGGTGCAGTGTCCGCAGGAAATAGCGGGGACGGTGTAGGTAACGGTGGTCATGGGGGTCTCCTATTTTTGATTTACGATTTTGGATTTTCGATTTTTCGGTGGTCTCGGTATGCCCTCGGATTACCTCGGGCTACTCGACCACCGACTATCAGACTATGTGACTACAAAACTATCAGACTTTCGTAGACATCTCGAATACTTCGCTGATCTCTTTCAATACGCGTTCCCGTTCCTGTTTGTCATCCCCCTTGATGGCCGTGATAACACAGGAATTGAGGTGGTCTTCGAGGATGCGCGAGCTGACCTTGCCGAGCGCGGCCTCCACGGCCTGGATCTGGCGGATGACATCGATGCAATACGCATCCTCCTCCACCATGCGGATCACGCCGCGCAAGTGGCCTTCAACGGTCTTCAATCTTCGCAATGTTGTATCGTTTTGCATGGGCACCTCTTATTTCAAGAACGCGCTTGTTCGCCATCTTCTTACCCCCCCCAGGGGGGGTGGGATGTGACGAATATAATGTATCGCACCAAAATAGTCAACGTGACAATCTTCCATCTTTGAAATGATGATCTACGCCAAAATAAAAAAGACGCTCCGAACCATATTTTGTGGATCGCGGGGAATATTCAGACTTTGGATGCTCCAATTGTGACAAAAGTTACAGATATTATCCAATTAGGTTTTTATAATCCCTTCGTTCGTTCAAATCACTATCCTGATCGGAGAAAATATGAAAGCCTTCACCAAATTTATGTTCCTGTCCATGTTCTTCGCGGCCATCCTGGCCGCATGTGGACAGGGCACCACAAAAGAGAGCTACACCCGAGAAGAGGTCCTGGCCGCATTCGAAAAAGGCGCCTGCGCCTCCTGCCACGTGATCCCCGGCGTTCCGAACGCCAAGGGCGTGGTCGGCCCCGAGTTGAGCGCCGTCGCAAAGGCCGCAACAGACCGGATCGCCAGCGGTGAATATTCCGGCCCCGCCAAAGATTCCAAGGCCTATATCCACGAAGCGATCATCAACCCGAACATCTTCACCGCGCCCGATTGCCCCACCGGCCCTTGCACGCAAGGCGTAATGCCTTCACAATTCGCCGAGACCCTGACCGAAGCCGAGATCGATGCCATCGTTCAGTATCTCGACAGCCTCCCCTCCGGCGCATTTTCTGACCCCTCGATGGATGCGGATATTTACGCCGCTGAAAACGCCACCGCCATCTTCACCCCGCAACCCACCACCGGCGTGGACATTGTCCGCGACCCGACCGACCTGCCCGGCCCGATCGGCGACCGCGCACCCACCACGGTTCGCATCGACCTCGAAGCGGTTGAGGTGGAGGGACAACTCGCCAACGGCACCACCTTCACCTACTGGACCTTCAACCGCACGGTGCCCGGTCCGTTCTATCGCGTCAAAGTGGGCGACACGATCGAAGTCCACATGAAGAACAATACATCCAGCACGATGAACCACTCAGTGGACTTCCACGCCGTCACGGGTCCGGGCGGAGGCGCCGTGATGACGCAGACCCAGCCCGGGCAGGAAACGATGTTCACCGCCAAGGTTATCAACCCCGGCCTGTACGTTTATCACTGCGCCACGCCGATGGTTGCCAATCACATCGCGAACGGCATGTACGGCTTGATCCTGGTCGAGCCTGAAGGCGGCCTGCCCCCTGTTGATCGCGAATTCTACGTCATGCAAGGCGAGCTCTACACCATCGGCGGTTTCGGCGAACAGGGCAAACAAACCACCGACGTGGAAAAACTGCTCAACGAACAACCGGATTACTTTGTCCTCAACGGCGCGGTCGGCGCGCTCACCGAGCAGAAGCCGCTCAAGGCCAACGTCGGCGAGACCGTGCGCATCTTCTTCGGCGTCGGCGGCCCGAACTTCACCTCCTCGTTCCACGTGATCGGCGAGATCTTCGACCGGGTGTACGATCAAGCCTCGCTCACGGCCGCACCCCTCACCGACGTTCAGACCACGCTCGTCCCGCCCGGCGGCGCGACCATGATCGAGTTCCATCTGGAAGTGCCCGGGCGTTACATCCTTGTAGACCACGCACTCTCGCGCCTCCAACGCGGACTGGCAGGATTCCTCCTCGTGGAAGGCCCCGCCGCGCCGCAGATCTTCAACGGCACTCCGGCCGCAGGAAGCGGACATTAGAATACTGCCCCAGTGGTTTCGATACGCCCCGCAAAAGCGCGGGGCTACTCAACCACCGTCTTGAAACAAAGCCCCGTCATATTCGACGGGGCTTTTCCGTTTATAATTTCAGCATGACCAAACGCCCGCTTCTTTACTGGACCCTAATCCTGCTCCTTCCATTGCTGGCCGCGTGCGGCCCCAAACCGTCCACCCCCGATCCGAACCTTGCCATCCGCCAGGCCGTAGCCGCGACCGTGGCCGCCATCCCCAGCGTCACACCGTATCCCACCTTCACGCCGTACCCATCCCCCACCCCATCCAGCCTGAACGGGTTATTCTGCGAATATAATTTCTGCATCGGCCATCCTGCCGACCTGGCTTTCTTCGATGTCAGCGCCCAGCAAAACCCCGCCGCGCCAAGCAGTTACTCGCAGGGACTGCTGGCCGCCTTCAACCCAAATCTGTTCATCCAGTTGATCTGGCAATACGCGCCCGGCACATCCGACCCGCAGTTCCTGATGGACCTGAGCATCGAACCCGGCATAGACACCTCGGCCGGTAGTTTTGAACTAAAATTGATTCGCACCACCAGCGTGCTGATCCACCCGATCCAATCCACAGCCTCACCCCTGCTCCCGCACGGACTGATCGCGGGCTGGGTCTGCGGTGACCGCGCCTTCGCGTGGAAGGTTTACACCCCGCAGGACGGCACCGCCGAAGGACTGCTTCAAGACACGCTCAACCGCTTCCGTTGTGAATAGGAGAATCATCATGGACCAATCCGAATTCGATACCCTGAAAGCCCGCCTCTTCGAACTGGAAGAGCACGTGAAATATCTCTACGAAAAAATGAACATCGAATACGCCGAAGGCGACACGAAGACCAGCGACCTGCGCATCCGCGAACTGCTCCTGCAAAAACGCCGCCCCGAAGCGATCAAGATGTACGCGACGTTGCATAACGTCAGCCAGGAGGAGGCGCGCCAGGCCATTGATGCGATTGACAAGGTGATTGGGGCATAGAACAATTAAAGCAAAGAAAAATATATTTTTACAGGGTCATGAGCGCTCAAGTAATTCTAGGTTTGATTCTGATTAT
>CAYNQA010000167.1:0-7138 GCA_964399225.1 uncultured Anaerolineaceae bacterium | reverse complement strand
ACAAAATTCTCTTTGTTTCAGGATCATTCGTCTTCCAAACGCTCATACTGCCCTCCGAATTGAAAAATGAGATCAACACGAGTGCGCGGAGATCGCTCGCGCACTCGTGAATATGAATATGCTTCTAAAAACTGGCCATCGCCTCATCGACCGTGGCGTATAAATTAACTATCTTGTCCAGGCCAACGGTGTACATAACCGATTTGACCATTTCGGGCATGGCAGCCAGCTTGAGTTCGCCGCCGGCAGCTTTCATAGCTTTGGCGGCCTTCACCAGGGCGCGTACTCCGGCGGACGACATGTATGCCAGCTCTCCCAGGTTCACTACGATCTTATTGGCGCCTTTCGAGGCCAGCGCCGACAGGGCATCGTCTAGCTGGGTTGCGGTTTGGGAATCAACGTGACCGTTCACAGTCATGATGGAAGCGGAGCCGGATGGATTGGTTACGATTGTCAGGTTAGACATGTTCTCTCCTAAAAAACGGACAGGCCGCACTGTTTGTCAAAGAAGTGCGGCCCGCCTCGATATCTCATTAGATGAATAGTTGCACATCCGCGTCTGCGGCGTACTCAAGGAAGGTGGCCGCACCGCCGATCTCGCATTCCTTGATGAAGTCCTCGCGCTTGAAGCCGAAGACATCCATCGTCATCTGGCAGCCGATCATGCGCACGTCGAGCTCGATCGCCATCTGGCGCAGTTCTTCGATGGAGGCAACGCCCTTGTTCTCGAAGGTCTGCTTCATCAATGTGGTGGCGAGAGCGTTAAAGCCGGGAACGTTGGTCATGATCATTTGGGGTATCGGCCAGTTGATGCTCTGGAACCCCTCGGGGCCAAAGGGCATTTTCATCGGCATGGCAGGGTTGCCAACAGGTGTGACTTGGGTGGTCAGTTTTGGCTTGAGCAGGGGCAGGCCGAAAAAGGTAAAGAAAATGCCCACCTCCCAGCCCATGGCGCCCGCCGCGGTGGCGAGGATGAACGGGGGGTAAGCCCAATCTAAGGTCCCTTTGGATGCGATGAGCGCAAGGCGCTTGGGGGCGTTCGGGTCGGATTTGGACATGGTGACCTCTAATAAATTTGGTCGGTAATTATTTTGAACGGCGGATGTAGAACACGAACTTGCCGCCCTCCTGCGTTGAACGCAGAAGTTCATTACCAGTCTGACGGCTCCAAGCTTCCATATCCGGCGGGGCACCCGGATCGGTGGCAACCATCTTCAGCACTTGTCCGATCTCCAGGGTTTTGATCGCCTTTGATGTTTTTACCACAGGCATGGGGCAGGATAAACCGGAACAATCGAGAACTTGATCTTCCTTCAAAACATCAACCATGGGAGTCTCCTTAATTGTAGCGATAATAACAACACGCGCCGGATAGCGCCATCCCATTCACAGGGGAAACGTGCCTCCCCCGCGCGGGGGATTCGGATATAATTTTTGCAATGTTTGTAAAAATCGAAGAACTACTGCGCTCGAATCGAGTCTTCTCCTTTCTCGTCCTGTTTCGCTGGGCATCTGTACTCCCGGCGCTGGCGACGTTATCCAACTCCCCCACATTACTGCTATCACCGGCGATTGTAGTGTCGCTCGCAGTTCTCGTCAATCTCGGAATTTCGCTCTTCCACCGCCCCCTCAACCGCCTTGTCACCAATTACCCCCTGTTGCTGCTCGTGGACCTGGGATTCGCCGCTGGGCTGATCTCCCTGAGCGGCGGCACACACAGCCCCTACTTCCTTTACGCGCTCAGCCCGCTACTGGCGGGTGCTTTCTTTTTCCAGATCCGCGGCGCGCTCGGCACGGCGATCGCATTCACCCCGCTCTACACATTCGCAATTGCGGCCGCACGGCAATGGGCAGGCACATCCACCGGCGAAGACCTGACCCTGCTCTTTACACAACTGGCGGGCATCTGGCTCATCCCGATCCTATTCGCCTACCCATCCCTGCTCCTAAAAACCCTGCACCAAACCAGCGACCAACTTGCCCTCGCGCGCGATAAGCTGACCGAGCAAAACGAAAGCCTATCCACGGCACACAAACAACTGCGCGTCATCCACGAATTGACCGTTCTCCTGCAAGCCGCGCCGGACCTGCTCTCAGTCCAGCAACGCGTACTTGGCGCAGTCACCACCGGTCTGGGATTCCGCAAAGCGATCGTTGCCCTTGTAGACCCGGCCCGCGAGGAGATCGGCGAGTGGATGCTGCACCCCGTCAACTCATCCTTCCCAAAGACCGCTCCCCTGCCCCTGAATGTTGACAGCGGAGCGGTGGTCCATGCCCTGCTTGAACGACAACGCTTCAACACCGACGGGTACGAGGGCTTGCTCGTTTCCAACCCTATCCTCAACTCCTGGCTAAAAACCAGCCCTTGGATGGTCATCCCGCTTTTCCTGCGCGAACATGCAGTTGGCGTCCTGCTCGTTGAAACCGACAAAACCACCACCCTGCCCCGCCCTCGTGAAGAGGCCCTCACCAATGTTGCGAATCAAGCCGCCCTCGCACTGGGCACCACCATCCTGTGCATTGACCGTGCCCGCCGCCTCGCCGTCGAAACCGAGCGCAACCGCATCGCCCGCGACATCCACGACACCGTGGCGCAATCGCTTTTTGGCATCGTCTACTCGCTTGAGGCATGCATCAACATGCTGCCCGCCCAGGCCGACGAAGTGAAAACCGAACTGACCGAACTGCGCTCCCTCGCCAGCAACGCGCACGAAGAGGTGCGCCGCTCGATCTTCAACCTGTGGCCCTCGGCGCTGACCATGGACATCTTCCAAACCGACCTGGTCAACTATGTGGGCAGCTGCTGCCGGCCGCGCACATTTAGCATCATCTTCAATCACACCGGGGACTTTGACTCACTTTCCCCCGGCCTGCGCCGCACCATCTACCGTATGGCGCAAGAAGCCCTCGCCAACGCGGCGCGCTATTCCGGCGCAGATTCGGCGCGCCTATGCTTGAACGTACACGCAAGCGGCGTGGACATGAGCATCTCCGACGAGGGCCGCGGCTTTGACCCGGCCATCGCCCTCTCGCGCAGCGTGAACCGCGAGCACTTCGGCTTGCACGGCATACAGGAACGTGCCCGCGCGCTCGGCGGTGATTGCCAGATCGTCAGCGCGCCGGGCAAGGGCGCACGAATCCTGATCGAACTCCCCGCCAACGGAAATCAACATGGCTGATCCGATCCGCATCCTGATCGTGGATGACCATGCAGTGGTCCGCAAGGGGTTGGCAATGGTTCTGCGACTGGAACCCAGCCTCGAGGTCATTGGCGAAGCGGAGAACGGTCGCGCCGGGCTGGAGGCCGCCCAACGTCTCCAGCCGGATATCGTTCTCGCCGACCTGGTCATGCCGGAAATGGACGGTCAGGCCATGGCACTCGCGTTGCGCAAGTCGAACCCAAAGATCAAAGTGGTAATGCTGACCGGCACAGAGGTGGATGACCGTGTGTACGACCTGGTAGCCGCGGGCATCGAAGGGTATGTTCTGAAGAACATCGAGCCGGGCGAATTGGTGCGGGCCATCCACGCTGTATCACATGGCGAGGCGTATCTTCATCCGGACGTGATGAAAAAGGTGTTGGGCCGCATGCATCCGCATTCCGCTCCTGCGGTGTCGCTTACCGCGCGCGAACAGGAAGTGCTCGAATGGATGGCAACGCCGAACACGTACAAACAGATCGCCAGCCAATTGAGTATCAGCGAAGAGACAGTGCGAAGTCATGCCAAAAATATTCTCGAAAAAATGGGGCAACCGAATCGCGCCCAGGCTGTGCTTACCGCCATGAAGATGGGGTTGATCCGACTGAACGCCTAGTCTGGCAGTGCGATACAAGCATGGGCTTTTCGAGCGGTCAGCCCCTCATGAACAAGGAGTTCCGATGAAAGTCGCATTTCAAGGCGAGCCTGGCGCGTACAGTGAACAAGCCGTATTCAACTACCACGGACAGGTGGAGACCCTGCCTTGTGAGTCTTTCGACGCGGTTTTCCAATCAGTCAACGCGGACGCGAGCACGTCGGCGCTGATCCCGATCGAGAATTCTCTCGCGGGGAGCATCCACCAGAACTACGACCTGCTCCTGCGCAACGACCTGTACATCGTGGGCGAATATTTCCTGCGCGTGAGGCACTGTTTGATCGTCAACCCCGGTGTGACCAAGTCCGAGATCAAGAAGGCCATCAGCCATCCACAGGCGCTGGGACAGTGTGCGGGCTACCTGCAATCGCATGGTATCAAAGCGGAGCAAGTCTACGACACGGCGGGGAGCGTGAAGCAACTCAAGGCGCTCGGCGCGCGCGACGTGGCGGCCATCGCGTCCCGCCGCGCGGCGGAACTCTACGGAATGGAAATTCTGGAAGAGGGCATCGAAGACAATCCCGAAAACTTCACGCGCTTCCTTGCCATCCAAAAAGAACCCGTCCTGCCCGAGGGCGAAGCGAAGACGTCCATCGTCTTCACGTTGAAGAATCAGCCTGGGGCGTTATTCAAGGCCTTGAGCGTGTTCGCCCTGCGGGACATCGACCTGACCAAGATCGAGTCGCGTCCCTTGCAGGGCAAACCGTGGGAGTATCTTTTCTACGTGGACTTCATCGGCGCGACGCACCACGAGACCTCGCGCCGCGCACTCGACCATCTGGCCGAATACGCGCTGATGCTGCGCGCGCTCGGATCGTATCCGCGCTTCACGCTGGCTTCGTCTCCGCAGGGATCGCGTTGACGTCGTACGGCGTAACCTGATACACGTAGTAATTCAACCAGTTGGCATACAACAGGTTGGCATGACCCCGCCAGCGGACATTCGGTTCGCGGGCGGGGTCGTCGTTTGGATAGTAGTTCTTCGGCACGTGGATGGGCAGTCCCTTGTTCACGTCGCGGTCATACTCCCCTTTGAGCGTGAGCGGATCGTACTCGGAGTGCCCCGTGATGAAGAGGTGACGTCCGTCCTTCGTCCCGACGATGTACACGCCCGCCTCATCCGACTCGGCCAGGATCTGGAGCGCGTCCACCTTCTCGACGTCGGCGCGGCGGATCTCGGTGTGACGGGAGTGCGGGGCGAGGAAAATGTCGTCGAAACCGCGCAACAGGCTTTCGGTCCGAGCGAGGACGCGGTGCTCGAAGACGCCGAACATCTTGCGGGGCAGGTCAAACTTCGGGATGCCGTAGCGGTGATAGAGTCCCGCTTGCGCGCCCCAGCAAATGTAAAACGTGGACTCGACGTTGGTCTCCGCCCAATCCATGATCTGGGTCAGCTCGTGCCAATAGTCCACTTGCTCGAACGGCATCTGCTCCACAGGCGCGCCCGTGACGATGAGGCCGTCGAACTTTTCGTTCTTCACATCCTCAAAAGTGACGTAGTGCTCGAGCAGGTGATCGGCATCCGTGTTCTTTGATTCATAGGTGGCCGTGTGCAGAAGCGTCACTTCCACTTGCAGGGGCGAGTTGGACAGCAGGCGCAAGATCTGCGTTTCGGTGGCGATCTTGGTGGGCATGAGATTCAGGATGGCCACACGCAAGGCGCGGATGTCCTGATGAACGGCGCGGTCCTCGTCCATCACGAAGATGTTCTCGCGTTCGAGGGTCGCGCGGGCAGGCAGGGTGGTGGGAATTTTTACGGGCATGGTGTAGGTAAACAGGTACACAAGTAAACAAGTAGACACGTACACGTGTACACACGTGACCTGTCTACTTGTCTACGTTCTTTATCCAAGCGCCTGATCCAAGTCCCAGAGAATATCGTCAATATCCTCGAGACCGATGCTCAAGCGGACGAAATCGGGGCTGACGCCCGCGGAGACTTGTTGCTCCTCCGTCAGTTGGCTGTGCGTGGTGGAACCTGGATGAATGGCGAGACTGCGCGCGTCGCCCACGTTTGCCACGTGGCTGAAGAGTTGCAGGCTCTCGATGAACTTCCGTCCCGCCTCCAGCCCGCCTTTGACGCCGAATCCCATCATCGCGCCGACGCCTTTGGGAAGATATTTTTTGGCGCGCTCGTGATCGGGATGACTCTTAAGCCCAGGATACTTCACCCAATTCACCTTCGGGTGCTTCTCCAAAAATTCCGCCACGGCCTGCGCGTTTTGCGTGTGACGTTCCATGCGCAGGTTGAGCGTCTCGATGCCGAGCAGGGTCTGCCACGAGTTGAACGGCGATTGGCATGCGCCGATATCGCGCAGGACATGCACGCGGGCTTTGATGGCGAAGGGGGGAAGTCCCGCCGCGGCGATGGAGGAGTACACCAATCCGTGATAGGACGGGTCGGGCGTGTTGAAGTTCGGGAACTTCTCGCTTGTCCAGTCGTAGTTGCCGCCGTCCACGATCACGCCGCCGATGGAAGTGCCGTTGCCCGTGATGAACTTGGTGGTCGAGTGAGTGACCACGTTCGCGCCCCACTCGAACGGACGGAACAAATATGGCGTGGCAAAGGTGTTGTCAATGAACAGCACAAGATTGTGTTTCTTCGCGATCTCCGCCACTTCTTCGAACGGGAAGACGGAGATATCAGGGTTGCCGAGAGTCTCGCCGTAAATGATCTTGGTGTTGGGACGAATCGCCGCCTCAAAATTCTTCGGGTCGCGCGGGTCAACGAACGTGACATCGATTCCCAATTTGGGCAGGGAGTACTTGAACTGGCTGTACGTACCGCCATACAAACGCGAAGACGTCACGATATGGTCGCCCGCATTGCACAGCGTAAAGATCGCCTGCGCCTGCGCGGCATGTCCCGAACTGGAAGCCAGCGCCGCCACCCCGCCTTCGAGCGAAGCGATGCGCTGTTCGAGCACATCGGTGGTCGGGTTCATCAGGCGCGTATAAATATTTCCCAACTCTTTGAGCGCGAACAAATTCGCGGCGTGCTCGGTGCTCTTGAACTGGTAACTGGTCGTCTGATACAACGGCACGGCGCGGCTGCCCGTGGCGGGGTCAGGCGAATAGCCCGCGTGAAGCTGGCGGGTGGCGAATCCGAACGAACGATTGTTGCTGGTCATGGAGTGTCTCCTCTTGAATAAGATTTACCCGCCCTTCAGAAGAGATAATTTTTTAGCGCTTAAAAAATTTACCTCTTCTGAAAGTACAAGAAGAGGCATACGTCTACACCATCCTCTCATCTTCCAGATGTGAATGGTTTCCCATTCATATT
>CAYNQA010000166.1:0-7154 GCA_964399225.1 uncultured Anaerolineaceae bacterium | reverse complement strand
GGAACTCCGTGCGCATGAGACCCACGCCCTCCGCGCCATACTCCACGGCCTTCACGGCGTCAGCCACGCGGTTGACGTTGGCGTAGACTTCCACGTTGAAGCCGTCGGTGGTATCGGCGGGGGAGAGGCGCTCGGCGTAGTCGGCGTCGAGTTGATGTGCGATCTCGGCGCGCAATTCCTGCGCGGCGGTCACGTCTTCGGCGGACGGGTCGAGATACAACTTGCCATTGAAGCCGTCGAGGATGCAGGGCGCCGCGTTGGGGATGTCGAGAACGTCCGCGCCCGCGGCCACGATGGCGGGGATGCCCATCGCCCGCGCGATGATGGCGGTGTGCGAAGTGGGGCCTCCCTTGGCGGTGATGAAACCCAAAATCAAATCAGGATCAAGGTTGGCCGTGTCGGAGGGAGTCAGGTCGTCGGCGGCCAGCACGAACGGTTCGTGCGGATGTGATGAGGCTTCGTCCGCGATGCCGAGCATGTGACGCAGGACGCGCTGTCCCACGTCGCTCAGGTCAATGGCGCGGCCAGCCATCACGGGGTCGTCCACTTTTTTGAGCAGGTCAATGCGCGATTGGATCGTGGTCTGCCACGCCCAGGCCGCGCTGTGTTTCTGTGCGATCAGCGCCTCGGTCTCGTTGACGAGTTCGGCGTCCTGCAAAAATTCGGCGTGCACCAAAAAGATCGAAGCCTGCGACGAACCGAGACGGGTTTTCACTTCGTCATAGAGTTTGGTGAGTTCTTTGTGTGCGGACTCGACGGCATTTTTGAATTGTCGCTTCGCCGCCGACGGGCTGGCGGGCGCGTCTTCCACGACGATGCTCTTCGGGTGATGCTGAACCACCGCACCGACCGCGATGCCGTCCGAGGCGGGGACGCCCGAAAGCGTGGATCCAGCCGATTTGGGCGACCACGCCACACGGTCACGCGCGGGAAGCGAAATGGGAGTCGCCTCTTCGCCGAGTCCGCTTTCAATCGCGTCCTTCAACGCGACGAGCGCCGCGTCCGCGTCCACACCTTCGGCGGACACGCGGATTATTATCCCTTTCGGCGCGCCGAGTTGCAGGATGCTGACCAGACTCTTCGCGTCGGCGACGGCTTCGTCGCTTCGCACGCGGACGTCCGCCTGATACCGTTTCGCGAGCGTGACCAACTCCGTGGCGGGACGCGCGTGCAAGCCCGTCGCGTTTTGGATGACGGCGTCGAAATATTTTTCGTAATCGGTTGTGGTGGCTTTGGGGGCTTCGGGTCGCTGACCCGTGAGGGATTCGATGATGTCGAGCTTGTCGGCGGTGACGGCGAGGCGGGCGGCTTCTTCTTCGTCGGAGACCACGCCCGTGAGTTTGCGCAGGATGCCGAGATGTTCGTCGGACTTGGCGGCGATGCCCACCGCGATGTGGACGGTCTCGCCTTCGTTCCACGTCACGCCGTTGGGGATCTGCAAAACGGCGATGCCTGTCTTCAAAATATATTCGCGATTTTCGGGCATGCCATGCGGAATGGAGATGCCATTGGCGAGGTAGGTGTTGGAAACTTGCTCGCGATGGAACATGCTGTCCACGTAGCGCGGGTCAATGTTGCCATTTTCGATCAGCAGGCGGGCGACCATTTGGATCGCTTCCTGCTTCGTCTTTGGCGACGCTCCCAATTGGACTTGTTGCGGACTGAGTTCCAGCATGAGACCTCGAGAGGGGGTGAGCAGTACCGCGACATTCATGTCGCTTTTGCGAGATAAATCTCGCGGTACTATTGGCTGACGGTCGTCAGTGTAAACGATTACATTTCTACTGTCAATGGTTTTGACTGAAAATTGTTAGAAATGGCGAATTTGTCCCTGTTTTAGTGTCAAAATCGGCAAAAAGTAGTATAGTGAAGACAGAAAAAACGATTGTAAAAAGTAAACGATTTCACTCAGATTACACTGAAATGGTATAATGCCGCCATGCCAAGTATCAAAGATGTCGCCAAAGCCGCGGGGGTCTCCACTGCCACTGTTTCACGCGTCCTGGCTAATACCGACGCCCCCATCCGCCCCGAGACGCGCGAGCGCGTGCTCAAGGCCGTTGCAGATCTCAACTATCGTCCCAACCTGGTTGCACGCAGTCTGCGCGCGCAGAAGAGCGCGCGCATCGCGTTGATCGTTTCGGACATTCGCAATCCGTTCTTCACCGCCATCGGCCGCGCCGTGGAGGATTGCGCCTATGAACAGGGCTACACCGTGCTAATGTGCAACACGGACGAGAACCCCGAAAAAGAGTCGCTCTATTTGGATGTCTTGCACGATGAGAACGTGGCGGGCATTATCTTTTCGCCCACCCAGCAATTTGGCGCGAAACTCCCCAACTATCATTCGGATATTCCCTTCGTGATCATTGACCGCGCCGTGGATGCGAAAGAGGCCGACATGGTCTTGCTGGACAATGTGGCGGCCGCGTACGAACTGACGAGTCACCTGCTCGACAACGGCTACCGCAAACTGGCAGGACTCTTCGGCGACGCCTCCACGACGGGACAGGAACGCAGCCGCGGGTTCCACAAGGCTCTGAAGGATCGCCAGCTCAATCCCGTCGCGGCGCACTTCATCGCCCCGCGCATTCGTCAGGGCTTCGACGCGACGATCGAACTGCTCGATCAGTCCGACCGTCCCGACGCGATCTTCACCAGCAACAGTCTGATCACGGCGGGCGCACTGGAGGCGATCCGCGCGCGGAATCTGTCCGTGCCGCGCGATGTCGCGCTGGTTGGCTTCGACGAGACGACCTGGGGCGCGTTGGTGGATCCGCCCATCACGGTCATTGCGCAACCGACAGAGGAGATCGGCCGCACCGCGACGGAGTTGCTGTTCCAGCGGATCGAGGAGCCGAACCGCTCACCGAGGACTGTGATACTGAAGGGACAATTACTAGCGCGAGGATCCAGCGCAAAACGATAATCAATATTGGATAAAAAATGAGGCTGTCGCTTTCTTGCGCGACAGCCTCATAACTTCTAGGCATTTTGTTTTTTCTGAAATAAAAACCACGCCGATGGGCGCCCCCGTTTGTCGAATCCGTTCTGGCGTGATAGCTGCAAAAATCCATGCCCGTGGATCAACGTTAGCGCCGCCTCATCCAGACCGGGGTCGGATGGAAGCGAGGCGGCGGTGCGGAAAAATCCGTAGAGCAGCCAATGTCCGCCCGGGGCAAGGGTGCGAATCAGTTCTGAGAGGTAGGCTTCCTTATCATCCACCCCGTGGAAACAGCCGATATCGAGTGCAAGGTCAAATGGGCCATGCAGGTGGGCTAATTGAGTTACGTTTCCAACGAACAGGTCCGCCTGCAGGTTTGCGGCTTTTAGTTTTCGTTTTGCCGCGCGAATCGCTTTGGGAATGAAATCCACCCCCGTTACATGCCAGCCGTTTTTGGCAAGGGTGAGGACATTTGTGCCCGTGCCGCACCCCAAGTCAATGGCACGGCCGGCAGGATGTTTCTGGATGTATTGTAAAAGCTCGGGTGGAGTGATGCCGCTGTCCCATGGCGGAGACCCGAAATAGCTCAGAAAGAATCGCAGTCGTGACGAGGTCATTCGAGCGAGTTGCGCACTTGTTGCGGGTCGATGTTGCCAACCGACCGCCACAACTCGGTACCTTGGGCGTCGAAGAAGATGAATGTGGGGGTGAAGTTGAACATGTAATATTCGCCGAGTTCACGTCCCGCCTCCTCCTGTACGTTGAGGCGGATGACAACTAGCTGGCCTTGATGCTCAGCCTCAATCTGATCCACGATCGGTTTGGCGCGGGTGCAGCCGATGCAGTAGGGCGATTGAAATTCGAGTAGAACCGGAGTTCCCTGCCCGATCATATCCTGTACTTTTTGGGCATTCTCCATTAAAGGGGTCTGGACGGGGTGTAGAGCAATCCAGCCTGCGATCAGCCCGACACCGATCACGCTCAGGGAAAGGAATTCCTGCCAGCGAGGCTTTCGGCTGAGCAGGATGATGGATGCGAGAAGAAAAATCGCCGCGCCGGCGATGATAGTGGAGTATTGGTTACCAATGCTGGCCATTTTGGCTCCTAAATGTAATATTGAATTATGACAATTCTCACTTTGACAACCGTCTTGAGTTCCTATAAAATCGGAGAGCTATCTATCATATCGTGGAAAGGGTTTTGTGATGAAAGAGTATACCACCGAGTTTCTCCGCAACATCGCCCTCGTTTCGCACGGCAGCGCGGGCAAGACCATGCTGGCTGAGGCGTTTCTGCACTTTACGGGAGCCACGACCCGGCTGGGTAAGATCGAAGACGGGACGACCGCATCGGATTACGATGAAGACGAAGTGCGGCGAAAACTGTCGCTATACACGAGCGTTTTACCAGTCGAATACCGCGATCACAAGATCAACGTTTTAGACGCGCCGGGCTACACTGATTTTGTAGGCGAGATGATATCCGCCTTGAGTGTGGCTGACGGCGCGGTTATTTTAGTAGACGCGGTTGCCGGCGTGGAAGTGGGCACCGAGCTTGCCTGGCGTAATGCCACAGAGCTTGGCCTGCCGCGTTTCATCGTCATCAATCGCATGGATCGTGAGAATGCCAACTTCACCGCCACTTACGCTGCCGTCGAAGAATTCGTACACAACGCTGGGGGGCGCGTAGTCAAGACGCAATTGCCGATCGGCGAAAAGCATGATTTTAAAGGCGTGGTGGATCTGATCACCATGAAGGCCTATATGGGTGACGGCAAGACCGCGACTGAGATCCCTGCTGACATGAAAGCCGCCGCCGATGAAGCCCACTTCGCGCTCGTGGAAGCTGCTGCCGAAGGCGAAGATACCCTGCTTGAAAAGTACCTGGAACAAGGCTCCCTGTCGGACGAGGAATTGATCCGTGGTTTGGTGGATGTGGTTCATGCCGGTTCGTTTGTGCCGGTTTTCCTGGCTGCAGGTGGGCATGAGATCGGCATTGCCCCGCTCCTCAGCTCCATTGTTTCGCTTATGCCTTCGCCGACACAGCGTCCCGCCAAATTGGCCGAAGGGAAGAATGGCGAAGAGAAACTGACCTGCTCCGACACCAGTCCGCTGGCCGCCTATGTTTGGAAGACCACTGCCGACCCGTTTGTGGGGAAGATGACCTACTTCCGTGTGTTCAGCGGATCCATTCAGGGCGACGCGCGCGTATGGAATCAGCACAAGAATGCAGAAGAGCGCATGGCTGGATTGCACATTCAGCGCGGCAAGGAGCAGTTCCCGGCGAAAGTCATTCACGCCGGCGATATCGCATCCGTATCCAAGTTGACTGTTACAGCAACCGGCGACACATTCAGTGACAAAGCGCATCCGTTGACGATTGCTGCACCGAAATACCCCGCCGCGCTGTTCCGCGTGGCCATTCACCCGAAGACCCAGGCCGATGCCGCCAAGATCAGCCCGACTCTGACCCGCCTGTGCGAAGAAGATATGACCCTCTCATGGCACAACGAAAAATCCACCGGGCAGACCATCTTGCAGGGCATGGGCGACCAGCATATTGACGTGGCAATCCACCGCGCGCTGGCCAAGTTCCAGGTCGGGTTAACCATCGATCAGCCCAAGGTTCCCTATCGCGAGGGCATCACCCGTAAGGGGGCTGCGATGTACCGTCACAAGAAGCAGACCGGCGGTTCCGGCCAATTTGGTGAAGTCCATTTGCGGATCGAACCATATCATGAAGGTGATTTTGAATTCACCGACGAGCTAGTCGGTATGAGTCTGTCCAAGTCGTTCCTGCCGCCGATCGAAAAAGGCATTAAGGCCACCATGGAGCACGGCGCCTTCGCAGGGTATCCAATGAGCAACGTGCGGGTGATCGTGTACGACGGCAAGGAACACCCCGTGGATTCGAAACCAATTGCATTTGAGACAGCCGGTCGTGAGGCGTTCAAGCTTGCCGTGCAGGAGGCAGGACCTGTTCTCTTTGAGCCGATCATGAGTGTCCGCATCACTGTCCCGGATTCGCATATGGGCGACGTCATGAGCGATTTGAATACCCGTCGCGGCCGAGTTCAGGGAACCGAGTCGGAGCGCGGCAGTACGGTGATCATTGCTCATGTCCCGCTCGCTGAAATGCTGCGCTATACCACGCAGATCCGTTCGATCACCGGCGGGCGCGGTTACTTCACGATGGATTTCGATCACTACGATGTGGTGCCGAATAATCTTGCAGCGGGCATCGTGGAAGCGCACAAGAAAGAAATGGAAGCGAAGAAGGAAGAGTAGTTTCCTAAAACAAAAAAACAGGCTTCTCAACGAAGCCTGTTTTTTTGTTACTTTGGCGAAAAGAGAATATCTTCCACGGGCACTTTCAGCTTGAGCCGCCTGCCTTTGATGGTCATCAGGCTGGCGAGTGAACGAGGAGTGGGATTGTTAATGAGCTGCAGGTCATCGTGCTGGCGGATCATGTAATCTGGCAGTTCCTTGAAATCCTGATACCGGTCGAAGAAGCCGACCAGGCGGCGGAATAACTTTGGCAGGATCAAAATATCATATTGGATCGTGCGTGTGTCCCAAATGGTGAAATCGGAGGTGCGGTCGATGGCCCACAACCCTCGCCCGGCGATGCGTGCCCGTTCTGTGGCTGTGCGGAATTTTTCGAGCACCGCCGATTCTGTAGAAGTGTAAAAGGTTGGGTAAACAAGGCCTTCACGCAGCAATAGGTAATTGATGGATTTTTCCAGCGGGAGTTGGTTGATATCGAGAACATCCCCGTCGTTCAGGCGGACATCCGCAGGAAATACAAAACTGATCGGGCGCTTGTAACGATCCATCGCCGCAGATGCGATAAATCCCGGGCTGGCATCGTCTGCGTCCACGATATGCGTCACACTCAGGCTGTATTTTATGTTCTTGATGCCGATCAAGCCGAGTAGTTTTTCCAGAGCGGCTAGAGCAAACGGCATCGGCTGGTGATACCCTTCGTAATGAGTCTCCAGGGCGTCTATTGCCTCGATACGTAATTGACGCTTATTTTCATCCCCGGCATTCGGGAAGAATCCCCAGTGAGCCTCATTATCCGCGCGGAAGCGGATCGAATCGCCATCGGGTTGGTACCCTTTGACATGAAAAGTGCCTTTGATGATCTTGAATTGCGCCATGTCTGTTCCTCTTATGCGGAATTATACCCCTCCATAGTATCGTTACTT
>CAYNQA010000165.1:0-7166 GCA_964399225.1 uncultured Anaerolineaceae bacterium | reverse complement strand
CTTCAAGATCGCCATGCGTTCTTCATCCGAAACCGGTTCAGCGGGCGGCATGGGGGCGCCCCCCCTTCTGCCAGTCCAGTTGAAAGCAAAGCGGCGCGCCTGCTGACCGATCTTCTGCTCCGCGCGGCGTGACGCGGCCTCGGCCTGGCGTTGCGCACGGCGGGTGGCTTCCTGCACGCGTCGGTTGATGCGCTCCGAAAGGTCACTGGGAACGCCCCAGCCCTCGCCAAAATCTGCAAACTCGGCCGCATCATCCCACTCGGAGGATTCGCTTGTCACAAGAATATCACCCTCCGACTTCAAACTGATCGCCGCCGACCCATCGCCCAGAATCACCGAGCGCGGATTTTTTCCGGAGATCATCGCGGCGGGAATTTGCACTTCGATATCTTCCGCATCGTCGGCAGTCAATGTCATGGTTGCGTTGGCGTTGGCCGGCAGGTGCAAAAGAATATCATCTTCGGCGGTCACATTGATGGCCGTACCCGCTCCAGGGTCCAGATAAAGAGCCGCATCACTTTGGGTATGGGCGTTCAGGTTACCGGTCACGCCGCGCACGTACAGGTCCGACTCGACCATTTCCAGGTTCACGTTTCCGTGCACATCGCGAATAGAAACGTCACCGTTGATCTCGCCGGCGCTGACAGAGCCATTGGCCACACGCAGGCTCACATCACCTTCCACCGAGCCGATCGAAACTGCACCCACTTCGCGCAGGGCCAGATCACCCATCACTGCGCCAAAGGAGACTCCGCCCAGCAACGAACGGACAGCCACGTCGCCGGCGGCATGATCCACTTGCACCGAAGCCCCGCGCGGGACATTGAGGATCAGGTCATCGTCACACGAGAGCGTGACCGTTTCCCCGTTCAGCACCAGATCGAGCACGTCACCGTCTGTCTTGGCCGAAACTTCGTCGCGGTCCCAGCCAGTCAGGCGCAGGTCACCCGGCGAATCCTTTACAACGATCTTGAAATTGGCGCGAACCGCCAGCGATTTCTTCAACATGGCTAGGCCTCCTCGCCGCGCAGAATGCGCATCGCCGCCTCGGCATTGATCTTGCCAGCATCGAGGTCTTCAAGCACGCTCTTGCGTTTCTCATCCGTCATATCGGAAGGGGCCTCTTCCTTGCCCGGCTCGAATCCGAGCGCACGAATAACATCGTGCAGGCGGTTGCGAATGGTGGGATACGAAAGACCAAGCTCGCCTTCCATGCGGTTGAGTTTGCCCTCCACGCGCACAAAAGTCACGATAAAATCAAGCTGTTCTGCGGTGAGGTTGGCAAAGTGCCCCGCGGTGAAACGGCCTTCCACCACTGTATCGCATGAGGAGCAATGCAGGCGTGTGACGGTCAATTCATTCTTGCAGACCGGGCATCGAGTAAGAGCTGGGTTCATTTTGCCTCCGAAACTTGAAGAATTCGAATACTGTATTTTGAAATCTGAATATATTATAGCAATATTTTTGACTTTGTCAATGATTCTGATTGATTTTTCTTATAATTCGATGGATTTTCGACTGGAGAACCCATGATTCGAACCATTTTTTACCAACCGGGCAAGCCGCTTCAAACCGACCTCGATCGGGCTGCCCTATCGCAGGCAGTTCGCAACCGCCGAGGCCTCCTCTGGCTCGACTTCGATGGCGAGAAGCCAGAAACCTGTCAGCCCATTCTTGAGGGGTTTGGCTTTCACCCCCTGGCAATCGACGATGTTCTGCAAGAGACACACAGCCCCAAACTCGATGATTGGGGCGATTATCTCTACATTGTCATCAATTACATGCACCTCAACAACAACAAAGGCGACACTTGGGATACAGAGGTGGACGAATTGGATATCTTCCTTGGCCCCAATTACGTGATCACGCATCACGATCACCCTGTCCCTGCCATTGAGGCAGTGCGCGCCAATTGCCAGCGCGACGCCCGCTACCTGCAGGAAGGCGCAGACCACCTGCTCTACAAGATCATGGATTATGTAGTGGCAAACTACATGCCCATTGTCGAGCGCATCGACGAGGAGATTGACGAAATTGAAGATCAGGTCTTTGATCGTCCCAATCCGCAAACTCTCGAAAAGCTGTTTGGCCTGAAGCGTGCACTATTGTCCATGCGACGCATCCTCCTCCCCCAGCGCGAAGTGCTCAACAAGCTTGCCCGTGACGACTTTGCCGTCATCGACCGCAAAGACCGCATCTTCTTCCGCGATATTTATGATCATCTCGTCCGCTTGCATGATTTGAACGAAAGCCTCCGCGACCTGGTCAGCGGCGCGCTTGACACCTACCTCTCGGTGGTCAACAACCGCATGAACGAAGTGATGAAAACACTGACGATCATCACCACCCTCTTCATGCCATTAACCTTTCTGACCGGTTTCTTCGGCATGAATTTCTTTGCCGCCAACCCTCCCTACGAGAATTGGACGGCTCCGTTGGCCTTTTATTTCACTCTTGGGCTGATCGCTCTCACTCCATTCATAATGTACATCTGGATGCGCCGCCGGACATGGGTCTAGCCTGAAATTCCCCCACCCAATCGCTTGACACAGAACGCCTGTTCGAGTATCATTCTTAGCACAAATGGGCTAGTTTAGGCCCAGGAGGCTGAAATGATGGTACGCAAAAGCAAACCAGAACTTAGTGAAAAACAAACCCAGGTGCTCGAATTCCTCGCCAAGCACCAGGACGAATACAATCGTCCCCCCTCGATCCGCGAGATCTGTGATGAAGTTGGTATTTCCTCCACATCCGTCGCCAACTACTATCTCGATCAACTCGAAGAGCGTGGTTACATCGAACGTGATCAGCGCGTCTCCCGTGGTTTACGCTTGACCGAAAAGGTCAAGGAGATCATGAGCTTTGGCGACCTATTGAAGGTACCGGTATTAGGCCCCATTGCCGCAGGTCTTCCCCTCCCCGACCTGCAACCCGGCCGGGCATTTGTTACGGAGAACGAGTCCAACGCGGTTGAAATCGCCCGCAGTCTTCTCCCGGGACGTCAACGCCCCAACGAACTTTACGCACTCGAGGTAAAGGGAGATTCGATGATAGATGCCATGATCAACGACGGCGACATCGTAGTGATGAAACCCGCCTCTGAAGCCCGAAATGGAGAAATGGTTGCAGTCTGGCTGCCAAACGAGAACTCGGCCACATTGAAATATTTCTACAAAGAAAAAGATGGCTATCGCCTGCAACCCGCCAACCCTACCATGAAGCCGATCTACTTGAAAAAGAATGAACCGTTAGAGATCAAAGGTAAAGTGGTCATGGTCATTCGTAAAATGGACCGGGCTTCCTAAACAATCAAAAATAAAAAAACGACCGCTCTTGCGAGCGGTCGTTTTGATTCAGCGGGAAGAAACTTACTTGACTTCCACAACTGCGCCGGCCTCTTCGAGGCTCTTCTTGGCGGAAGCAGCAGCATCCTTGCCAACGGCGGAGAGGATCTTGCCACCAGCGGTTTCGGCCAAGGCCTTGGCCTCGCCGAGGCCGAGGTTGGTGAGCTGGCGGATGACTTTGATGACTTCGATCTTCTTGGGGCCGGCATCCTTGATGACGACATCGAATTCGGTCTTCTCTTCGACCGGCTCGGCGGAAGCGCCGGCGGCAGCGCCACCCGCAACAGCCATCGCCACAGGCGCGGCGGCGGAGACGCCCCATTTTTCTTCGAGCATCTTGACGAGTTCGGCAGCCTCGAGAACGGTCAGTTCGCTCAGGGAGGCAACCAGGGATTCGAGATTAGCAGCCATTGTATACAAACTCCTTGCGTTTTGCAGTTGATTTTGATTGGATAGGAATTACGACTTGCATCGTCTTCACGGCATTATGCCGCGGCGGGTTTTTCAGAGTACGCCTTGAACACAGCGGCCAGTGAGCGGGCCGGTTCGGCAATCGTGCGGACGAGTTTGCCGGCCGGGGCCTGGAGCACGCCCAACAGGCGGGCACGGGTAACGGGCAACGGGGGCAGGTCAGCCAGGGCTTTCACCTGGGTCGAGTTCAGGGCTTGACCAGCCATGAAGCCACCCTTGACCTTGGCAAACTCCATGCCTTTCGTTACTTCGCTCAGAGCCTTGGCGGTTGCGGCCACATCGGAAAAAGCAAACGATACAGCCGTGCTTTTCTCCAACATGCCTTCCGGCACTTTCACGCCGGTGGCTTCGAGAGCGCGCTTTGCCAGTGTGTTCTTCACGATGTGGAACTCGCCGCCCGAATCACGAACCTTGGAGCGAATCGCATCCAGGTCCTTCATCTTCGCGCCGGTATACTCCACCAGAATCACTGCCTGACTGCGTTGGAACCAGTCAGCATACTGAGCCAGCACTTCTTCCTTGCGTTCACGAGAAATAGCCAAAGGGAAATCACCTCCTTTCAACAAAAAGTCTTTGCCACACGCTGAGGCAAAGACTTTTTGCTTCCCAAGAAGGGGCAACAGCCGATGGCTGTCGGTTAGCATTGAGTCCTCACCTAAGCAGGAGATTAAGTCCAAGGTTGAACCCTGGACGCCTGCCGTCATCGGCGAAGTGGCGGTCGAGTTAAGCGAATATTATTCGCTGGCCTCCAAAGCCTGGGCAACGTTCGGGTCGATCTTGATTCCAGGACCCATCGTTGCAGCAATCGTGATGCGCTTGAGGTAAATACCCTTGGCACCGCTCGGGCGGGCCTTGCGCAACGCATCCATCAAAGCGGAAAAGTTTTCATTCAGTTTATCAGCCGGGAACGAGGCCTTGCCGATGGAAACATGGATATTCGCGGTCTTGTCGAGGCGGAACTCCACGCGGCCAGCTTTGGCTTCCTGGATGGCGCGACCAAGGTCACTCGGACCGACAACCGTACCCGCTTTCGGGTTTGGCATCAAACCGCGCGGACCAAGCACGCGACCGAGGCGACCAACCTTACCCATCATATCGGGGGTGGCAATGGCCACATCGAACTCGAGCATGCCGCCTTCGATCTGTTTCAAGGTCGCGTCGTCATCGGCCACGAGGTCGGCTCCAGCCGAACGGGCAGCGGCGGCACCATCACCAGCGGCGAAAACCAGCACGCGGACGGTCTTGCCGAGGCCGTGCGGGAGAACGACCACATCGCGTACCTGCTGATCCGCCTGGCGGGGGTCCAGACCGGTGCGAATATGCACTTCAACTGTAGAGTCGAACTTGGTGGTGGATGTCTCGCGGACAAGAGCCATCGCTTCCGCGGGCTCGTAGAGCTTGTCAATGTTCACTTTGGCCAGAGCGGCCATGTACTTCTTACCGTGTTTTGCCATTATTGCCTCCGTGGTGCATGCGGATCGCGCTAAGCGACCCTCCCACAAAATTAATCAACCACATTGATGCCCATGGAACGGGCAGTGCCTTCGACCTGCTTCATCGCACCTTCGATATCGATGGCGTTCAGGTCTTTCATCTTCAGCTCAGCGATCTCGCGAACCTGCTTGCGGGTCACCTTGCCGACCTTGTCCTTGTTCGGCACGCCAGAACCCTTCGGAACGCCGGCAGCCTTGCGAAGCAGGACTGCCGCAGGTGAAGTCTTCAGCACGAACGTGAACGAGTTGTCAGTGAAGACGGTGATTTCCGCCGGGAGGACTTCACCCGCGCGATTGGAAGTGCGGGCGTTGTATTCCTTACAGAATGCCATGATGTTGATACCATAGCCCGCGAGCGCAGGGCCGATGGGGGGTGCAGGGTTGGCCTTGCCGGCCTCGATCTGCAGACGAACCATTGCTTTGACTTTCTTTGCCATAGTTACTCCTTCGTGGTTTTAGCGGGTCATTTTGGGAGACCCTCCCACGTATCAAGCCGGACATCCGGCCTGGTACTGTCAAGTGTATTTTCTTCCTGCCTACGATTTCTCGACCTGCAAGAAGTCCAGTTCCACGGGCGTCTCTCGCCCGAAGAAATTAACCATAACCCGCACCTTGGTACGCTCCATATCAATCTCGGCCACATTACCGCGGAAATCGTTGAACGGACCGTCAATGATGCGAACCCGCTCACCCACTTTGAAGGTGACCTTGACGGTGGGCGATTCGGCTTCCATGCGCTTGATGATCTGGTTCACCTCTTCCGGACGCAGCGGAGTGGGAGTATTTCCCATTCCCACAAAACCGGTTACGCCCGGCGTGTTCCGAACAACATACCAAGATTCTTCCGTTAAAGCCATGTTGACCAGCACATAGCCAGGGAAGATATGACGCTCTACAGAGCGGCGCTTACCGTCACGGACTTCGATCTCTTCCTGCGTTGGGATAACGACATCAAAGATCCTATCCTTCATTCCCATTGTCTCGATACGCTGTTCGAGGTTGTGACGCACTTTGTTCTCGTAGCCCGAGTAACAATGGATCACATACCAGGCTGGTCCCCCATCCACAGGGAGGTCTTCGGGAGCTCCTAACGTGGACGGCAGAACCGGTTCTGAAGAGGATTTCGAAACAGAAACACCCGGCTGGGTAACGGATGTATTCTCCGTATCCACCGGTTCGTTTGAATCTTCAGGCAAGTTCTTTTCGTAATCCTGCACGTCCATACTAGACCTCAAGCTTTCTGGTCAGGATTAAGCGCCGAGCGCCAAAGCGATCAGCACCTCAGCGATACGATCCACGCCGCCAAGCAAGATTGCCATCGTGACCATCACGCCAATTACGATCCATGTCAACTGGAAAGCCTCACGCGGGGTGGGCCAGGACACTTTGCGCAATTCACCGGCGGTCTCACGGAAATACCGTGTAATGGCATTGGGTTTATTTTCGTCTGCCACGTTTTACTCCTCGTGATCTTATCACGGTCAAAACGCCGCCAATAAAAGCGGCGTTTTTGATCAGGCAGGCCAGGCAGGACTTGAACCCACAACCGCTCGTTTTGGAGACGAGTGCTCTACCAATTGAGCTACTGGCCTAAGCGGGGCGGACGAGCCGCCCCTAGGTTTACTTGGTTTCGCGGTGCAACGTGTGCTTGCGGCAGCGAGGACAGAACTTCTTGAACTCGAGCCGGTTGGGATCGTTGCGGCGATTCTTTTCAGTGGTGTAATTGCGCTCCTTGCAGTCACCGCATTGCAGGGTTATGACAGGGCGCACGTCTTTCTTCTTGGAAGCCATTTCTTACCTTCTTACTCGATGATTTTGGTGATGACACCCGCGCCGACGGTCAGACCGCCTTCACGGA
>CAYNQA010000164.1:0-7183 GCA_964399225.1 uncultured Anaerolineaceae bacterium | reverse complement strand
TCCGGTCAGCGCAAAGGGGACAGTGCCGTGGTCGAAATGTTTGTTATACGTATCCACACCGTCGTGACAGGCCAGACAATCACCGCCCCAACTGAGCAGGTGCGCCTGCGTAAAGGCCGCATCCAACCCGCGATGGCAGTCAACGCAGTCCGCCTGGTCATACGGACCATAGTCCGGAGTATGGCAATCCTCGCATACGAACGCCTCATTCGTGATCTTGAGTTGGTGACCGCTTAGCGGATACCCGAGCGCCTCATGCGGAAATTCCACCGTCGCAGCGATGATCGTGAGTGGCGCATCCGCACCGCGATGCTCGGGATGGCAATCCGCACAGGGTACGTTCGAGTCCTGTCGTTCCATTTCGGTGTGTGCGGCAGCCACCTTGCTCATCGCGTCAAACATCTCGGTATGGCAATCACCGCAGCGATCGGCCATCTTTTCCTCACCCCAAAATGCAACATGGCAGGATTCGCAGTTTCCGCCAGTGGCTGCGTGGGAGGTGACGCCTCCCAGCTCCTCACCCGCTTCCGCGTTGAGCGGACCCGGGTTGAACATGCTATATCCGCCGGTCAGGATCAACCCAACGATCACCGCTAAAACAGCCAGTGCCGAGAGGATCGCTGTCGTGGAAAAACAACCAAGTCTGTTACGCATTAGTCTCCTTCACCTTCACGTCCAGTGGGATGGCAGGACATGCAATCTTCGAAATTGCTGATCCCCTCTTCCAAATGTTCTGCTCGTACGCCAAACTCATTATGCTCATGACATCCATAACAAGTGTAGGCTGTAAACGCAGATGGATGGCACGTCACGCATGATACAACACCACTCTCGCCATGGTTGAGGGGGAAAGTATGACGCCCGTTGAATGCGGCTGGGCGCCACGCTGTTGTGGTATGGCAGGCTGCGCAGTCGGTGCCGAATAGACCGAGGTGGAATGCGGGATCCTCATGACAACTCACGCATGCGGTCGAGGTGCCCTTGAACACATCATTCTGGTGGCAGCGTTCACAGGCGACACCTTGGTGCGCGCCATCCAGTTTGAACGCGGACAGGTTGTGATCGAAGTTCGCGGGTTCCCATGCGGATGGGGAATGGCATGCACTGCAATCCGTGCCGTATGCGCCAAGATGTGCATCATCAGATTGATGACACGCAAAACAATTCTGCGGTGTTGCGGCGAAATCAGCCAAAACGCGAGCGTTGATGTGGCAGGATACACAGTCAACGTTCACGTGGCTGCCTTCCAGAGTGAAAGGATAGCTCGCGTGGCTGAACGCCTTGCCGAAGCGGTCCATGCCATCATGACAGGCGAGGCAGTCATTACCGTAATTGATGGCATGCGCCTGGGTAAAAGCCGCATCCAATTGTTGATGACAGGTCTGGCAATCGAGCGGATCGAAACTGGAGATGCCCTGCGTATGGCAATCCTGACAGGCAAACGCTTCTCCCGTCGCCCGCTGCGGGTGACCGCGTAGCGAGTACCCCAGTTCCTCATGCGGAAAGTCCGCGCCCGCGGCGATGGTCAGCGGCGCATCCGGACCGCGATGGTCGGGATGGCAATGCGAGCAGGTCAGATCGGGATTCTTGTGACTGATGCTTCCATGCAAGGAAGCAACTTCGCGCATCTGTGCGCCGACCTCGACATGGCAGACAACACAATGGTCAGCCATGGAGTCGGATTCCCATGGCGCGGTGTGACAGGACTTGCAATCGCCCTCGATCGCGGCATGGGAGGTTACGCCCCCAATGGCCTCACCCGCCTGGGCGTTGAGTGGACCCGGGTTGTAGAGCACACCGCCGCGCGCGAAGGCCGTCCCCGCAATGAAGAGGACGGTCAGCAATGCGGCAATGATTCCCATTGGGGTCAGGCAACCTAGTTTTGAATTACGCATGGCTATCTCACGTGGTGGGGATTGGCGATCCGCACTACTTTAAGAACGTGGCGTAGTAGAGCGCCGCTGTAATGTGGGCAAAGGCCGCCACGAAGAGCGCCATGCCGATCGGAATGTGAACGGTGTGCCAGAGCGCCATCAAACGACGCGCCTGACGCAAGGCTGCCTCCGACAAGCTGCCTTCGATCTCCAGCCCGTCTGCGGTACGCGGGATGCGCGTGAAGATATACCGCCCTACAAACCCGCTGAGGACGATGATGACAGTGAACAAGGTCGTGACACCCGCCAGGCCGTTGAACTTCCACGATGTGTGGAGCAACACCATGAATGGGCCGACCAACCCGGTAAAGATATGGAACTCGAGCCACATGGACATGCGCCCCCAGCGCGCGGCGCGACTGCGTTTACGCAGGCTATACAAGGTTTCAGTCATCAGCATGAGAATGAAACCGGCGATCCCCAATCCATGGCCGAATAGGTCGGCGGCAGGCGGAATTTCCCGCGTGAAATAGACCACCGCGGCATAGATCCCACCAATGATGATGGCGGCCAGTATGGCCAGCCAAAGTTCTCTCCCTCGAAGCATTCTTCCTCCTCAGTTTTATTCTAGCGTGTTTTTCGCGCTGAAAATTCCTTCCAAAAATCAACGACAATGTCCGCGATGCGTGCCTTCGGTTCCATCAATTTCGCGCGGATCGGGGAAATGTCCACCTTATCCGCGATGATACGTTGAAGCGGGATCGAGAGGGTCTGGTCGCCCATGACGATAGCACCGATGACATGCTTCTCTCCGATCAGCAACCGCACACGGTTGACCTCGAAGCCAGCCTGGGCAACGACCGCATCCGGCAGGGAGCGAAATGTTTCACTGTCACCGCGAGCAATGCCTACGAGATCATCGTCCCGCCCGCGGCCAACCATCCCGATGATAGTGGTGGTAAGCCCGGCCAGGCGTGTAACATTGAATGGCGGCGTCTTGATGTAGGGGCTTTTCTTGCCAGCCATGTTCAATCCAGCCGACCATCCCTGCTCGCGCGCAGGCGCCCAGAGACTGTCAATGATCGAACGGCCGGTCAGCGGGTCATACGCCTGAGCCACATCGCCCGCCGCAAAAATGTCGGGGTCGTTGGTTTGCAGATATTCGTTGGTGAGGATGCCGCGGTCTGTGGCGAGGCCGGAGCCCTTGGCCAATTCAGTGCGAGGCTGAATCCCAATGGCATACGCCAACAAGTCGCAACGCAACGTGCGTCCATCAAGCAGGCGCACTTCTGAAACGCGGCCTTTTTTGCCGAGCACTTCGATCAACTCTGCATGGAAGATTAATTCCACACCCTCTTCCTTGAGGCGGTGTTCCACGGCGCGCGACTCGCTTTCATCGAGAACGTTGCTCCAGTAACGGTCACCACGCAGGAGGTATGTCACGCGCACGCCCTGAGACAACAAGCCTTCCACCAACTCAAGAGCGGTGATGCCGCCACCGACCACAACGGCACGCCGTGACTTGCGAGAGATCTGGTGGATCTTGCGTGCATCAGCGAGATGATCGAGTTTGAGCACACCCTCCATGTCTGCGCCGGGAATGGTCAGCGGGCTGGCTTGTGCGCCAATGGCGATCAAAAGCTTATCGTACGCGAGGCGGCTTTTTCCGCCGTCCAATTCCACCTGATGTTCATCGCGCAGAATGCGGGTGACGTATCCCTTCACATAACGCAGGTTAAAGCGCTTGAAATCTTCGGTGGTGAACGGGAAAAGTTGTTTCTCCACCATTTCGCCGGTCAGGTAATAGGCAAGGCCGGGGCGTGAGTAGTATCCGGAGGGGTCATCCCCGATCAAAACGATCTCACCCGCCTGATCGGTGGTCCGGATCGCTTCGATGGCGGCAATCCCCGCCACGCCAGTGCCAATGATCACATAGCGGGTCATTGTCCAGCCTCCGCAAAAAGTTCCGTCTTCTCAAAACGCAACACCCCGCGCGGACAGCGGGCTACACACTCACCGCAAGTGAGGCAGCGGCTGTTGACAACAGCCTCGCCATTCCAGGCATGACGGCGCACGTCTATACCGATTGGGCAGTTAAATGAACAAATGCCGCATTGCACACAGCGCATACGGTCTGGGACCACCTGCCCGGCGCTTAGCGCCTTGTGGCGGTTGGTTTCGTGGCGGAATATTTTCAAAAAAGACATGAGCACCTTTCAAGACAAGTCGAACTAATGTGAAAAAAGTTACGGCCTGGTGATTATCATCCCCGTACCACTTCTGCGCAAAGTAACATATTACAGTGACATTCGTCCCAAAAATAAAAACAGGGCCGCGTGCGCGACCCTGTTCGTGTTTGTGCAGAAAAATCATCCCTTGGCGATGACGACCACATTGGCCGCCTGCAGACCCTTCGGGCCATCCTCGATGGAAAACTCCACCTTCTGTTCGGCCTCCAGCTTGCGATAGCCTTCCATCTGCAACGCCGAGAAATGAACGAAGACATCCTCGCCATTCTCGCGGCCGATGAAACCATAGCCTTTGGTGGCATTAAACCACTTGACGGTGCCAACAAAACGTTCGGACATGCTACTTTCTCCTACTAAAAATGGAATTCGCCCGGTCGCCTCCTTCGCTTACAGGGGCGAACGCGGGCAGGTTGCGCAAATTTATCACGGCTAAAAATGGGTGTCAAGATGAGAATGCTCGCATCCTCCTTCGGGACAGCGGGTCTGCCCTCGCAAGCTTAATCCTACGCCGGGGATGTCGGCGCACTCTCCCTCCTGCAAAGGAAATGAAGCGCAGTGGCGCACAACAAGACAATGAAAAGCGGCAAGAAATTACCTGCGATCCACTGCGGTTTTACGGTAAACGGGACGAGGGTCGTTCCATAAGCAAGCGAGAGCAGGATAAGCAGGAGGATTGAATAAATGCGCCATCCGCTCCTGGACGGGAGCGTCAAACCGCCGAGGAACAAAGCCAGAGGCGCAGCAAGGATCGGTAATTTGTAATCAAAGCTGCCGGCGGGAATGAACAATCCGCCAAGCACGCACACAACCAACAAGGCAAAATCCATCCCGGGCTGGTTGCGTTTATATGAATCGATCAAGATGAACGCAAGGCAAATCGCAAATGCCAACAAGATCAATGCAGAGATCCAGCCCGCAACCGAGGCAAGGCGGGCGGCAACATCCTGCGGTATGAGGCCAAAACCATCGGAAGTGAGGTGATAGACAAACCCGCTAATGGACATGTCTTCGATCCGTGAACTCTGAAAACCACCCTGGCGGCGGATCATCTTGGCAACATATTGCATTCCCAGGTCGTATCCTGCCACAAAGAGCAGGGCGAGATTGGCAATACCCAAACCGAGGAAGCGCCTGAGGTTTGATTTCCAATCGCGCCAATCTCGAACGAACATGAGGATGAAGATGGCAGGATAAAGTTTGAGCTGGACGGCAAGAGAAAACAGACCGTAGGCGAAATAACGAAATCTGTGCTGATAATGAAACAGATAGATCGCCAAAAAGCAGGCCGTAAAAGCGATGATGTTGAACTGTCCGCGCTCAAGTTCGAATTGGAACCCGTATGAAAAGAGGCCGATTACAAAAAAGAGGAAGATCAGAGTGGTATCGTTTCCTTTTTTCAGCCACAATGGTAAAAGCAAGGCAGCTATCACAAAGCAGGCAATGCTGATGAGCGCCAATAACTTGAAGTACGCGGGATACCCCAACACGATCATCGGCGCGAAAACCAGCAGGGTCAGCGGCGAGTACGGCACAATCCCATCAGCATAGGGTGAAGTGCCTTCGATGAGCCAGGTTTGAATATGGATTACGGTCTGTTCGATATCGAAGCCGATACGAGTGACCCAGGCATCTGGAATGTATTTGACGAAATACTGGATTGTCTCCCTGCCGAAAAAGAGCGGGGATATGAAAAACGCGAGATAGACAGCCAGCAACGAGGCGGCCACCCAAACCGAAGTCGGAAGCGAGAGGAGATATCTGCCCGCAGCACCAACGTCAATACGAGGAAGCGCGTCAGGGGAGTCTAACGTCAACAAACCCGCGCCGAGCAACGCCAAAAGTACGCCTGCTTCGATCCCAAGCAACTGGGCAGCGCCAAGGCCTTCACGGTCCACGAACAAGAACAGGGCGGCAAGCGCCAGCCCAAGCCCGATAAGAATGATGGCAAGTTTTTTCATTTCTTTCCGATTATACCTGTACCCTTCCAACTCTCTCCATCCCCGTTTATACTCCGCACGCCACTCATGAAACACAAAAATCGCTGGCTGGTCCAGCCCGCCATCACCCCCGAAGCCGACGCGGCCCTGCAGGCATATCCGCCCATTTTGAGACAGATCCTCTTCAACCGCGGACATGAAAATGAAACCAGCGCGCACGCGTTTTTAAGCGGCGAAGCGCTGCATGCCGCCGACCCGTTCCTGATCCTCGGTATGCGCGCCGCGGTGGAGCGCATCCGCCCTGCGCTTGAGACAGGCGAGCCCATTATTGTCTATGGTGACTACGATGTGGACGGCGTGACAGCCACCGCGCTTCTGGTGGAAACGCTGGAACGACTGGGTGGAAATGTACGCGGCTACATTCCGAATCGTTTCGATGAAGGTTACGGACTCAACAATGACGCATTGACCACGCTCGCCCATGAAGGCGTAAAACTGGTTATTACTGTGGATTGCGGAATCCGTTCACCTGCGGAAGCGCTTCATGCGCGATCCCTTGGACTGGATCTCATCATCTCGGACCATCATGAACCTGCGGGAGATATTCCGCAAGCGCTGGCCGTCATCAACCCCAAACAACCCGGCGATACCTATCCCGAAAAATATCTGGCCGGTGTGGGGCTGGCTTACAAGATCGCGGAAGCGCTCGTCATCGATCATGTAAAGCAAGCCGTGGCAAAGGGACAAACCCCGTCGGTCAGCGGGCTGCTGGACGATATGCTTGACCTGGTGGCACTCGGCACCGTGGCAGACCTCGCTCCACTCAATGGCGAGAACCGCATGCTGGTGGGACGCGGGCTGATGCAAATGCGTCAGACAAAACGTCAGGGACTTTTCTCGCTGGCGGCAGTGGCAGGGATGAACCTTGCCAAGGTCAACACGCAGAATATCGGATTCTCGCTCGGTCCGCGCTTGAACGCGGTGGGAAGACTGACGGTCGCATCTGATGCGCTCAAACTGCTCACCACCAAACAACCTGAAGAGGCGGGCTTGCTGGCTCAAGAACTCGAAAAACGCAACCGCGAACGCCAGCAAATGACAAAGGAAATCCAAACACAAGCCG
>CAYNQA010000163.1:0-7239 GCA_964399225.1 uncultured Anaerolineaceae bacterium | reverse complement strand
ACACCCAACACCTTCTTCACCGATTGCGCAATGAACGAGGCCGCGCCGCCGATGGCATGAAAGTAGACGCCCGGCGTCTCCTGACAGCCTTTCAACGTCTTCGCGCCCATGCCGCCCTTGCCGATGACGCCTTTGACGTTGAAGTGTTTCATCACATCGGCCTGGTACGGCTCCTCACGGATGGACGTGGTCGGTCCCGCGGCGAGGAACTTGTACTCGCCTTTTTCATCTTTCGCCACGACCGGGCCGCAGTGGTAGATCACGCTGCCGTCGAGCAGTTTCTTCAATTCTTCGTAGACCTTCTCGTCATCGCCTTGCGGGGCGCGGGTCTTCTTGATGAAGGTCTCGATCATCCACTTGTGCGCCGCGTCGCGGCCGGTGACCATCCTGCCGGTCAACAACACGGGTTCGCCGACTTTCAGACTGCGGATGGTTTCATCGCTGATGGGGATTGTTATTTCGCGCATTGTTTCTCCGTCGCTGGCCACAGACAATGGACGATGGACCATCGTCAATCGTCCGCGGTCCATCGTCTAATCGTATTCCACATTGTCGCCGGTGACTGTCATCTTGCGGCGGCGGTAGGCCCAGCACATGTACGAGACCGAGACGTAGTACGAGGCGGGCAGGCGGCTGAGGCCAGTGATCTTCGTGTCAATGACGGTGGTCTGGCCGCCGAATCCCATCGGGCCGATGCCGAGGGTGTTGGCTTCTTCGGTCAGACGCTCTTCGAGTTTCGCCAGTTCGGGATCGGCATTGCGCGTCCCGATCTTGTCGTACAACACTTCCTTCGATTTGATGTACGACGTGCCGCGGTCGCCGCCGATGGATATGCCGAGGATGCCGGGCGCGCAGCCCTGTCCCTGCGCTTTTTGGACGGCATCCAGCGCCACCTTGCGAACGCCCGCGAGGTCGCGGCCCGCTCCCAGTTCGTTGTGCGGAAGCGAGTATTGGCGTCCGACGTTTTCGCATCCGCCACCCTTGAGCATCAACTCAATGGTGAGCGGCTGGTCGGCGTCCACTTCCTCGAAATGGATGGAGGGGAAATCATCGCCGCCGAGGTTGTTGCCGCTGTTCTTGTCGTAGACCGCGTCCACGGCATTGGGGCGCATAAAATTCTTCTTCGTGGCTTCGGCCATCGCGGAGCGGATCTGCTCCCTTAACTTTCGCGTGCTCCAGCCTTCGGGATAATGCACGCGGAAGATGGGCGTGCCGGTGTCCTGGCAGATGGGCGTGGAATTCTTGCGCGAGAGCTCGATGTTCTTCATGATGGTTTCGAGCGCGCCGCGCGCCGCCGAACCAGGCGCTTCCTTTTCGACGGCCGCGCGCAGACGGTCTTCCACATCCTTGGGCAGGCTGGAGGATGTGCGGCGGATCAGTTCGATGATCTCGTTGGTCAAATCTTTCATGATCGTCTCCATTGTTTGAACCTTCCATCTCATCATAATCCAATTCAATTAGATGGCAATGAAAAAATTATTCCGATTCCCACCACAGCACAGAGCGTTGCAGCGCGGCGAACACAACGACGGCGGGCGCGGTGACGAGAACGGCCGCGGCCATGAGGAGCGGCCAGTTGGTGCGATCCATTTGCTGGAGGTGGAGCAGGCCAACGGGCAATGTATGCAATGCGGATGAACGCAGGTAGATCATGGGGGTCAGGAAATCATTCCAGTAGAAGAGGAAGGCCAGAAGGCTGACCGCCATCAGAGCCGGACGCGCCAGGGGCAGGGCCACGCGCCACCAGGTCTGGAGGAGGTTCGCACCGTCCAGTTCAGCGGATTCGAAGACAGAGCGATCGGTGCGGCGGAATGTCCAATAGAAGAGGAGCACAAAGAGCGGACTGGTTCCCATCAAGGCAGGGGCGATCAAAGAGAGTCTCGAGTTGGTGATGCCAAGCTGGGCGAAGAGCAGGAAACGGCTTAACCACAATGCCGTGAAGGGGATCAGCTGCAGAAAAATAGAAAGGATCAGCAGGCGAAAGCGCGCACGCTTCTCGAGCAGAGCCATGCCAAAACCTGCCCACGAGGCGGTGAGGAGCGTGAGCAGAACGCCGGTCAGCGCGACAACCAGAGAGTTGAAAGTGTAGCGCGCAAAGGGAAGAATCTCAAAGAGCCGCGCGTAGTTTTCGAGCGTGGGGGATTCGGGAATCCATTCGATGCCGCGCGGGGGAGGCAGGCCTGCGGGCCGCAGTGAAGCGGCAAGCGTCCACACGAGGGGCAGGAGGAAGGCGGCGGCAAAGGTGATCGAGACGAGATGATGGAGAATGGCCGCGAGTTTACTCTTCATCGAATCCGCCTCCCTCGAAAAGGAAATACACGAGCGTGACCAGTGCCAGGGTCACTAGAAAAACCGTCAGCATGATCACGGAGGCAAGACCGAAGTCCATGCGGTCGAAGGCGGCTTCATGGATGAGTTGCGTGGTGAAGAAGGTGGAGTAATACGGCCCGCCCCCGGTCATGATCGTGGCAGGCGTAAAGGTGTTCTGAAAAGAGAGTGCCACGTCGCGGATGGCAAGCAATATCAGCCACGGAGCGAGCAATGGCAATGTGATGGATGTGAACCGCTGCCAGCGATTCGCACCGTCAACAGTGGCCGCATCCTCGATCTCGCGCGGGATGTGGCGCAAGCCTGCAAGCAGGAGGATCAACCCTTCACCAATTGGAAAGAGCGAGGCGAGGATGATGCCCGGCAACGACCAGGCGGAGTCGGAAAGCCAGGGAGGGGCGAACAGGCCGAGGGTCCGCAATGAGGCGTTAAGGGGGCCATAAAGCGGGTTGAGGATCCAGGTCCATGTCAGGGCATAGGCAACGTCCGGAATGACCGTCGGCAACACAAGGGCGGCGCGATAAAAAGATGTCCCGCGGCGGGGACGGTTGAGGAGCAAGGCGAGGGCTAGCGCACCAAGAACACGCAGGGGTACAGACTGCACGGTAAAGATCAGTGAATTGATGAGAGCCACTTTGAAGATCGGCTCGAGTTTGAGGGTTTGGAAATTTTGCCAGCCTGCAAAGACCGGGGCGGAGAGTCCGTCGTAACGGGTGAAAGCGATGAAAAAAGAAATGCCCGCCGGGAGCACAACAAGCAGAAGCGCTCCCAGCAGGTAGGGAGTGAGAAAGAGTGAGATTTGGGTGCGGCGATGACGGAACAATTTACTTCAAGTATTCGTTCGCGCGTTCGACGGCACGGAACAAAGCATCGTAGATCGGGGTTTCGCCGTAGAAGGCACGGGTCAGTTCCTCGGTAACGACATCTTCGATGTCGTTCCACGTTGGGATCAGCGGGAGGGCGCGAATGGTGGGAATGGCATCGAGGAAAACCTGACTGCTTGCAGGTTTGTTGCTGGGATCGAGGAATGCGGGCGATTGAGCGACGGCTATGAGCGATGGCACAGTACGGCCCGTACTCGCTATGATGGTTTGACCTTCTACCGAGTTGGCGAATTCGATGAATGTCCAGGCGGCATCCTTGTTCGCAGATACGCTGGGCATGCAGTAACCGTCGCCGTGGAGAATGGTGGCGGGAGACCTCCCCTGGGGAAGGGCGGCTACGTCCCAATCGAACCGGGCGGATTCGCGGAAGGTGGGAGTGGGGCGGCGGCTGTTGAAGTACATGGCGGTGCGCCCGTTAATGAAGCGGCTTTCACTATCCTCCGACTTTTCTTCCTCAGCATTCGGCACGACATGGTGAACGGTCTGCAAACCAACGAAGAATTCAACAGCAGGGTAGGCCTCGTCGGTGTCGATCAGGAGGGTGGATGGGTTATCGGCATCATCCACCAGTTCGCCGCCCGATTGCCAGATGAACGGCGCGAGGCGGATGAACTCCGGCTCGATGCCCGCGCCGAACTGGTCGGTGACTCCGTCGCCGTCGAGGTCTTTGGTCAGCGCGAGGGCGGCAGAGGTGAAGTCATCCCATGTCCAGCCTGCTGCGGGAAACGGGACGCCTGCCTGCTTGAACAGATCCTTGTTATAGTAGACCACGAGGCTGGAGATATTCTGCGGAATGCACATCTGCTCGCCCTTCCACTTGAAGGGGTCCATGGCTTGCGGATAAAAATCCGATTCGTGGATAACGTCGGAGTTACTCAAATACCCGCTCAATGGCTGAAGAACACCTGAATCAGAGTATTTGGCCAGGCGCCGGTAGTTTAGAAAAAAAACATCGGCCGGCGCACCCGCCGCAAAGTCCGCAGAGAGGCGCTTGCTGTAATCCGAGGTCGAGACTTCAATCACTTCCACATGAATGTCGGGATACTTGGCGCTGAAAGCGTCTACGAGTTTATGATAGGCGGCCAGTTCCGCCGGGTCACCGGAGATCATAAAAGAAATATCGCCGCCCGGTTTTGGCTGGCAGGCGGAAAAAAGGATGGAAAAAAGGAACAGAAAAAAAAGAATAAGCCTTGATGTCTTCATCGTCATTTTCCAGTATGAGATATGCCCGTACGGGCAGGCCGAGTCTACCACTTAAAAATAATGGGGCGCGAATGCCTGCACCAGGCTGATAAAGAAAGGCCAGAGCGCCATGCTCCCCCCTTTTTCATCTTTCATCCCTTATAATACCCCCATGCTCCAGCTCAACATCCCCGGTCGTGGTGAACTGAATATCCAGCACCTCGTCTGCGACGTGAACGGCACGCTCGCCCTCGATGGCATCCTGCTCGATGGACTCGCCAAGCGCCTCGGCCAGCTGCGCGACCGCGTGCAGCTTCATCTTCTCACAGCCGATACACACGGCAAACAAGCCGTTATTGACCAGCAATTGAATCTCAAGGCGGTACGCATCACAGGCGGGAACGAAGCCGAACAAAAAGCACTTTACGTGAAGAACCTCGGCGCAGAAACCGTGGTCGCCATCGGACAAGGCGCCAATGACGCCGCCATGCTCAAGGTTGCCATATTGGGGATCTGCGTCATGTCGCGCGAGGGCGCGGCCGTGGAAGCCCTGCTCGCCGCCGACCTGCTCATGCCCGACATATTCTCCGCGCTCGAACTCTTCGAGTCTCCGCTGCGCATGGTTGCGAGTCTCCGCCGATGAGTCAATTCGATCCCCGTTCCTTCATCCACGAGGAACCCACCCAGCCGCCTCCCGTGACACGCGCCCGCCGCCGCCGCGCCGACCGCGCCGTATTCCCATCCGACGCCGAAGGCCAGGCCGCCATGCTCGCGGACCTTGCCCGCCGCGCCTTCCCATCTTACGAGCTATACCTATTCGCCATCATCAGCGGCGTCATCCTCGGCGTCGGTTACTACTTCGACGCGCTGGCGGTCATCATCTTTGGCGCATTGTCCGCGCCGTTGCTCACCCCCTGGGTGGGCATGAGTCTGGCCGCCATCACCGGCACCACGCGCTTCTTCCTGCAAACCCTCGGCGCCCTGCTCATCAGCATTGTCATCGTATTTGCCATCGGCCTGCTGGCCGGCTTCGCCTCGCTGCCCTTCCAACCCCTCACGCTCAATCAGGTCTATCACCACAGCTACCTTTGGTGGCCAGACCTGATCATCCTCGCCATCAGCGCCGTCCTGATGGTCATCACCTTCGTCCGCACCGAGGCACGCCCCTACCTGCCCTCGGCCATGATCGCCTACGAGCTCTACCTGCCGGTCAGCGCCGCCGGGTTTGGCATCGGCGCCAACCTGCTCAACGTTTTTCCGCAGGCCTTATTGGTCGCCCTCGTGCACTTCGTATGGGCCACCTTCTTCGGCCTCATCACACTGGCATTCCTGCGTTTCCGCCCGCTCACGGCACAGCGCTCCCTGCTGACCATCACTGTCTTCGTTGTCATCCTTGCCTCCTTCTTCGGCTTGACCGGCTTCGCCAATTCTGTTTTGGATGTCGCCCTCGGGACCCCCACAGCCTCGCAAGCCGCAGCCAGCCCAGTCAGCGCCGCGCCTTCGCAAACCGCGGATCTTTCCCCGACCACAGCGGCCACGCCATCGCGGACCCCGTCCCCCCGTCCGAGCGGAACCGGCGCACCGACCATCGCCGTCTCGCCGACATTGCTCGGCGGTGACATCGTCTTTCCTCCCACCGAAACGTTCACTCCCACCGTCACCATTGAACCCACGCCGGTCTTCGCCAAGATCAATGCACCCGAGGGCGGCGGCGCTTACATGCGTAAAACGCCCGGCGGCGAATTCCTTGCCACGCTCGATAACGGCGTGGTGGTGGAAGTGCTCGGCGAAACCCAGGAACTGCGCAGCGTGATGTGGGTCAAGATCGCCGCCATCAAGAACGGCATCCGCATGGATGGGTGGATCATACAGTCGGTTCTGGTTACGGCCACCCCGGTAGTGAACTGGGAACCGACACTAACAACCACGCCAACGCCATAACAATCCAATCATAAAAAAAATCAAAGAGCCAGGTTTCTTATAGAAACCTGGTCTCTGAAACAGGAGACTTTTCCAACATGCCCATTCATTTCGGTACCGACGGCTGGCGCGCCGTCATTTCAGACACATTCACATTCAGCAACCTGCGCATGGTGGCACAGGCCATCGCCGACGCGGTCGCTTCGGAGCATTGGCACAAGCCCGCGAATGGCTCGCCCGCCGGGGGGCCGGAGCGAATCGTGGTCGGCTTTGACACACGCTTCCTCTCGGACCGCTTCGCCGGCGAGGTGGCGCGCGTCCTGGCGGCCAATAATTTCGCCGTGCACCTTGCGCAATCGGATTCGCCCACGCCTGCCATTTCGTACGCGGTGAAGAACCTCGGCGCGGTGGCCGGTGTGATGATCACCGCCTCGCACAATGCGCCGCGCTACAACGGCGTGAAGTTGAAGGGCGCATTCGGCGGGTCGGCGCTGCCCGAGCAATGCCGCCGCGTGGAAGTGTACATCAACGACAACGAAGAGCAGGCGCGCGGACCAAACCTGATGGACTTCAACAAAGCCCGCGAACAGGGATTGATCGTGAAGTTCAACCCGCTGCCCGCGTATTACGAGCACCTGCGTAAATTGATCAACAGCGACGTGATCGCCGACCATCCACAACGTTTCGTGGTCGATTCGATGTTTGGCTCCGGGCGCGGCGTGATCAAGGGCTTTCTACAGGGGACGGGTTGTGAGATCACTGAGATCCGCAACGAGATGAATCCCGGCTTCGGCGGTGTGCATCCCGAACCGATCGCCAAGAACCTGGGCGCGCTGGCCTCGGCCATCAGCACCGGCATGGGCACCTTCGGCCTCGTCACCGACGGCGACGCCGACCGCATCGGCGCGATGGACGAACGCGGCAA
>CAYNQA010000162.1:0-7244 GCA_964399225.1 uncultured Anaerolineaceae bacterium | reverse complement strand
CCAGGATCCGTGACAGTAACCCCGGTCAATGTGACGTTTCCTGTATTCTCCACACCGATGTTGTATGTGATGACACCTTTCACATGATAGGGGCCGTTGGATGTGACCGACTTGGTGATGGTCAGCTTGGGGTCCTGATTGATATCCACAGTTTTCGATGTGTCCTGCGAAGGGACATCGGTCGCTGAACCGGTTGCGGTGTTATCGATCTTTCCATCGCCGTTGCCGTTTGTATCAATATCCTCTTGCGTGACACTGTAGGTTCCACTACACGTGAGAGAACCTCCAGTTTGAACAACAAACCCGGTTGTGACAAAAGGCTCGCCCGCGGCGCCATCGCAATCGAGGTCTGCAAGTAATGGATCGGAAACTGAAACGCCGGTCAAGGTTGTATTGCCTGTGTTTTCAAAAACGATGGTGTAGGTAATGAGATCGGATGCGGCAGAGACGCTGGCGACGTTGGCAGATTTCGTAAGGGTGAATGATGACGTCTGGGTTAGCAAGACGGATTGCGAATCAGACTTCGACCCGGCCTGCTCGGTCGTTGCGGTAGCGGTGTTGTCGATCGTACCGCTGCCGCCGCCATACGTATCAATATCTTCCTGTAAAACCTTGTAAGAACCGCCGCAAGTGAGCGCAGCACCGACAGGAATACTGAACCCGCTCGTGACATAAGGAAGCCCAGCCGCGCCATCACAATCCAGGTCAGTCAACAACGGGTCAGAGACAGAGACGCCGGTCAGGGTCATGTTGCCGGTGTTGGTGACCGTGAGTGTGTAATGGATGACATCGTCTGCCGCGTCCACAGAGCCAACATCAGAGTCTTTTACGATCGTGAAAGAGGGGTTCTGGAGAATATCTACGTGAGCAAAGTCGGTTAGCGAGCCTTCCACTTCAGCGGCTGAAGCGGTTACAGTATTATCGATCGTGCCGTCTTCGCCGCCGTTGGTGTCAATGTCATCCTGGGTGACGGTGTAGGTACCGGTGCAATCGATGTGGCTATCAACCGCAATACTTAACCCCGAGGTGACAAGGGGCAGGCCGGGCACGCCATCGCAATCCAGATCAGCAAGCATTGGGTCGCTAACAGCGATACCGGTCAGGTTCACATTACCTGTGTTGGTCACTGTAATGGTGTAGGTAATAATGTCGTTGGCGGCATCCACCGTGGAAACGTCCGCAAGCTTGGTAAGCGTGAACGCCGGGCCCGCAACAGCTTGCGCCGTCAACGTATCGGAGGCGGGCTGGCTGGAGCCGCCGTTGGATGTTGTTACCGTGACCGTGTTGAGATGTGGGCCGACCGCAGTAGCGGTGATATCCACGGTAATGGCACAGGTTGTATTGGCCGCCACAGTCGCGCCGCTGAGTTGAACGGAGGTGGTTCCATGCAAAGCAGTGAGCGTCCCGCCGCAGGTATTGGTCGCATTCGGCGGGTCAGCCACTTCCAATCCGCTGGGAAGCGAATCAGTGAAGGCAACACCAGTCAGCGCAATGGCATTGCTGGCAGGGTTTTCAATCGTGATCGTCATCGTGCTCGATGTGCCGGCATCCACGGTTTTCGGTGCAAATGATTTTGTGACGACCGGCGGGTCAACGCCAAGATAAGAGGCGGAGGCTGTGTCGGTGTATGGTGTACTGTTGTACGAACCTGTGACCGCGGCTGTGTTGGGGTGCGTACCAACCTCGGAGGTGACGGGTCCAACGACACATGTCTCTGTCGGGTCGGTGGTGGGCGAAGCGACCGGCAACGGGCTGCCCCAGCTGCATCCAGAAAGAAGCGCATCCACAGACGGAACAATGTCCGTGACGGGAGCTGCGGTCAGGTCGAGCGGCACGTCCCCGATATTTTCGATCACAAAGCGATAGTACACATTTGCATTGCTGGGTGTGCTCAGGTAATAACTCCACGGGCCGCTTGCCGAAGTGGAGACCTGTTTCACCAAAGTGATGCCGGGTGAAGGCGGCTTGACGGTCAGCGTGGAGGATGCGGTGTCTGTGCCGCTCGTCACGCCGGAGATCGTTGTCGTCACGGGACCGCTGGTGTTGAGATAATCGCCCACGGTCGGTGCAGTGACATCCACTGTGACGATACAAGTTTCTCCCGCGGCAATTGTCCCGCCGCTGAATGAGATCGAGCCCGTGCCGCTGACCGGGGCAAAAGTCGGCGAGCCGCAACCATTTGTAGTGGGGTTTGCAGGATTCGCCACAAGCATATTGCCGGGCGCGCCTCCGCCTACATTCGGGAACGTATCGGTGAAGGCAATGTTCGGAAGCGCATCACTCGGGTTGGGATTCGTGATGACGAACACCAGGGTGCTGACTCCGCCCGGCAGGATGGGATCGGGATCGAAATATTTATCGATGACCGGCGGCAGGACTGCCGTGAGGCTGTCTGTCGCGGATCCACCCGGACCCGAATTGGTTCCGCCCTCGCTGGAGGAAATGAACCCGCTAATGTTCGCATGCGGGCCGGCGGTGGTGGCAGTGACCGTAACAGCAATATCGCAATGGGCATTGTTCCCGGCAAGAGTGCCTCCGCTGAACGAGATGGTGCTGGGAGCGGTCGTGGTCACCGAACCGTTACAGACAGAGGTCGGTCCGCTGTTGGCAACGGTCAAGCCGGAGGGCAGGACGTCGGTAAAGGCAAGGCCGGTCAACGATGTGGCGTTCGGATTGGTGATGCGGAATGTGAGTACGGATGTGCCGCCAACCACCACGGGGTCCGGCGCGAAGGATTTGGTGAGAGTCGGCTGCTGTGGTGCGCCGCAACCGGTGAAAAGGATGTTGTCAAAACTAATGTCATTCCCGCTGCTTGTGGCATTTGCGCCAAAACCATAAATGCGGAAATAGGTGACTCCGCTGGTGCTGGCCTGCCCTGTAAAATCGAAGGGGCCGTACGATGCCCAGGATGTGGTGGAATTGAATGTGCCTTTTGATACCCAATTTATTCCATCCAAACTGTAATAAACCGAGTCGCTATCGGGGCCGTTGGCTTTTCTTTGCGCATCCAGCTTGAGCGCAACCTTCGTATATTTACTGGTATCAATGGCGAACTGGATGTATGGGGAAGAGGCGGGAACGATCGGGCCGTTCTTTGGCCAGCCGTATGTGAGGATCGAGGGCTGGGGATTCCCACCGCCTGAAGATGTATCAGATTCAGCGGTCAGGCCGTTGCCAACCGAAATAACTGCCGTTGAAACATCCGAGGCTTGGGTGGATGGAGAAGGCATCGGGGGAGGATTAGCCGTGAAAGCATTGAAATTCCATTGGGCGAGGGTGACATCACACACACCAGACCCTGAACTGGATGAACCGATCTGCAGGTCAGCGACGGCGTTGTGTCCGCTGTCCAACTGACCGACGAACAGGTTTTCAGACACGTTGTGATACGTGCCAGAGATGGGCGCTGAAGGGATCGTGACACCGACACTGATCGTGCAGGAACCACTGGCAGCGATCGTGCCGTTGGAGAAGGAGATGGAGTCTGCGCCTGCGGAGGGAGCAAAGGAGGGAGTGCCGCAGCCAGAGGTGGAGTATGCGGCCGGCGAGGCAACGACCATTTGTCCCCCGGAGAGAAGCGGGAGGTCATCCACAAAGTTCACACCGCCGATCGTGACTGGGGCTGAGTTCGTCAAGGTAAAGGTGAGGGTCGAGCCGCCCCCTGGCGAAGTGGTATCTGGAAAGAAAGATTTGGAGATGTTGACAGAGGTGGGGTCCACGACATATGCATAACGCATCGAGGTGCCAAAGTCGCTATTGTAGTGATAGGAGCTGCCGGAGAAATCGTAGAGCAGGGTATTGAGCGCGCCCGGATTGGTGGAACCGGCAGACAATATCTTTACTTGATATGTGACTGTGACATTGCCGCCCGATTTGTCATCCGAAACGATGCAGGAGCGATAGGTAGCGCTGGCAGGGTCGCTGTCCCATCCGCATGCATCAGCATACAGCCGGGATGTTGGGGATGCACCAGCTGAATACGTGGATGTAACCGAGAGAATTTGAAATACGGTATTTGGAAAATTGATAAAACTTTCGAGCTGGTTGTACCCTTGTGTGGCAGTGTAGCCGATCAACTTGATCGTATATGTGCTGCCTACCATCAAGGTCATGGTACCGCCTGTGGTGATAGATGTGCCATTCAACTGCACATCAGTGACGGCATTGCGATTCTGCGAGACTAAATGTTCCACGTAAAGTTCGCGCGGAGAGGGAGAGGAGGCCGCCACCCCGTTATCCGCAGTTACTTCAATATGATATTGCCTGACCGTATCGTAGGCATTACTGTCGCGGGCAACCTCGACCTCGAAATAGAAGTCGGCACAGTGATTGGGTGCAGTGTTCGACAGGCTGAGCAGAGTAAGGGTATCAGATGTTCCGGGGCGGGTATCAATGTAGGGGTTGGAGGAATCCCACACCAGTTTGGCGCTCAAGTTGGCAGCAGGCTCATCGCCGGTGTTACAGACGCGCACGCCGATGGGAAAATCATTCGGCCCGACTGTGACATTGTTACTATCAAGGCCAATGACATTCCACGTGATGGGGGTTACGGTCAGCGAAGCTGCGGCATGTGCCGTCTGTGTGCCAAAAGGCAGGCTCGTTATTACAAGAACAGCGATGAGGATGTGCAAGAGAAGAGATGGAACTCCCCCCCACATATGCCTGGCATTCATTGTGACGTGCTTCATGGTTCCTCCATATACATCGGGCAGAAAAACGAACTGGACAGGGCTCAAGACGAATTAACGAAATAACGCGATCTGAAATGAGATCGGTGATGATCGCTCGACCTTCGCAGGTAAAACTTGCATCGCCTCATGCAGCACGACATCGTTGATCAAGCTGCACTCAAGGCATTGATGGCACTACAGCAAGCGACCTGTGCCATATCAGCCATCTATTCCATAGGAAACAAACCTCCCGCCTGCTTTTGACGGGTGGTCTGGATGAACTCCTTGATCATCTTCGACGAGGGCAGTTGTTTTCCGACAAGCATCAAGTAACCTGGGGCCCAAAAATCCTTGGCCAGGTTTTGATTTTTAAATCTGGGAAAGTCTTCGAAGATTTTCTGTGAGGTATGCTGCCGAACCAAGCGCATGATCTGGGACGGGGGTGTTGTGACAGGTACCGTTATGAGCCATTGCATATACTGCGGTTGAACATCGACGAATTCCAACTTCCATCCATAAGAGACACTGATCTGCTGCATCCAGATATAAAGATATTGCACCAGATCTCCGCTCAGCATATGCGATTGGAACCGGGGTATCAACAAGCAAACGTAGGACAAGCTGTATGATGCATCGATTACAGGTTCGAAGGCTGTAGTTGATGGTGGGTGTGTGAAAATCTGTTTTTTGATTTCTTCCATGTCGCCGCTGAGTAACTTTCGAGTTTGATGAGTGTCGCAACCAGCCTGTTAATGACGCGCCTTTGTATGCCAAACTTTGGCAGAATTTCCCAATTGGCAAGTCGGTCATGTGGAACTTTGTTTCATATCTAATTGTATAGAAATCAGGTTCCCGAACCATCAGGGGAAACCCCCATTCCATGGATGGTTTCCCCTGATAAAAATTACCGCCGGTAATACACCTGCTTCCTTCAAAAACCAATAAAAAAGTGCGGGCGATTGAAATCGTCCGCACGTTTTGTGTGGGGAATGCCTTGTTTATGGAAGGAAGTGCAGGGAATTTATCACCGCTTGATAGAGGATTTCGAGTGAGGTGTTCCCATCCTGCGGATACCACGGCATGAATTGGAAACTGTAGAGCATGTCCTTGTGGACAATGAACACCACGCGCGTTGAGTCTTGCCTGGGTAAACCGTCCACAAGAATGGCCTGTTTGCCATCAATGGTCAGCTCGGTGCGGGTGATGTTGAAGCCCGCGCCCGCCTCAGCGATCTTCGCGTCCGCGATCTGGGCGGCGGTCTGACCGTTCGCGTTGTTGACTACCACATCCAGCCACGCCTCGCCTAGAACGTCACCGGGCATGTTGTTCGGGTTAATAACGATCAATCGCGGCGGCAGGAGTCCCAGTCCGGCTGGATAAAGCAGGCAGTAGCTGTCTTCCTTATTCACCAGCAGTTTCAAGGTCTCCGTCTCGACGGGACATTCCTTTAATGCAGCAGACTCCGCCGCGCTGATCGGCAGAAAGTGAAGTGAATCCATAACCGACTGGTATAGTTTTTCGAGTGACGTTGTGCCATCCTGCGGGAACCACGGCATGAACTCGAAGCGATACAGCCGATCGTTGTGTACGACATACAAGTAGCGCGACGAATCTTGCGCGGGCAAACCATCCACGAGAATGGCTTGCTTGCCGTCAATGGTCAGCTCGGTGCGGGCGATCTCGAAGCCCTGTCCAACCTCGGCAATTCGCGCGTCCGCAAGTTGCGCGGCTGTCTGGCCTCGCGCCTCGTTGATCGTCACCAGTAACCACGCATCGCCTGGAACGTCACCAGGCAAGCCGTGCGGATTCAGCACAACCATTTGCGAACCATTCCAGGTGAATTCGGCGGGATAGAGCATGCAGAATCCGCTTTCGGTGTTGACCATCAATTTCAAGTCCGCAGTAGCCACGGGACAGGATTGCGATTCCTCAGTAGGCGCCTGCTCGGCTATGACATCCTGTGTTGGAACTTCAGTCGCCGGCGGGACAAGAATGTTATCGGGCGTGGGTTGGGATTTTGGAGCACAAGCGGCGAGCAACAAGATCAGGGCAAAAACAAGCACGAACTTTTTTAACATGTATTTTCTCCTCGATTTTAGTTTATTGTAAACGAAGGCGAGGGGAGATTAGTTCCATGCCCCCATCCCCCGCCTTCCCCAAAATCAAAGGGCGGATATGGGACATCTGCCCGCCATGTCCGCCCGACGGTAAACCGTCGGGCTATTCGCACGAAGTCCGCTAAAGCGGACTCGTGTCAGCCGACTTTAGTCGGCTTCGCAAAAATAGCACGGTGCGTTTACGCCCGTGCGGGCAATATCCGCGCGGGACACAACCGTTAACACACCTCCAACCCTCCTCCAACAAAACTCTCCGCGTCTCTCCCCCTCCGAATGATAAAATGGTCTCGGTACGGCCTTCGGCCTACTCGACCACCAATCTACCAATTTCCCAAATACCAACCTATGCTCCCTGACTTCCGCGTCCGCCAAAGAGACTACCTGCTCGAAATCGCCCGCCTGCTCACCGAGGAACTTGACCTCGACAAGCTGCTCGCGCGCATCCTCAAGATCGCCA
>CAYNQA010000161.1:0-7262 GCA_964399225.1 uncultured Anaerolineaceae bacterium | reverse complement strand
ATGAAGAAGACCTGCCCCGAATGCACCATGGATGTGCGCTGGATCAATACCTGGCACGATCCGGTCATTGAGAAGGAAGCGGCTGCTTCGTTGTTCGATGCAGGTGCGTATGTGGTCTTCACCGGTGCCGATACCCCTGCCGTTGCCGATGTGGCGATGGAAAAGAGCAAGTACGGCGTGACCTATGACTGGTACGGATCCTGCAAGGTGGAGCGCTGTCTCACCGCTCCGTATTGGGTCTGGGGCCCGGTCTATGCCGATATCACCGAGCGTGTGATCGCCGGTACCTATGTCCCCGGTTGGGATTACTTCGATGCCGACACTGGCGCGCTGGGCTTGTATGGCTTCATGGAAGGTCAGGAATTGACCCCCGGCCTCGCCGACCTCGACCCGGCTGTGATCCAAGAAGTGCGCGATATCCTTGCCAAGATGCTGGCTGGCGAGTTCACCCGCTTTGATGTATTCACCGGCCCGATCAATGACAACAAGGGCAACGTGGTTCTGCCTGCGGGCCAGAGCCTCGAACAGGTGGACCTGGATGCATTCCCCGAATACGGTCTGCCTTGTACGGTCGATGTTTGTATGAAGTGGTGGGCTGAAGGCATCACCGCTGAACTGCCGGAGTAGTGACAGTTTGATCGATGGGGCAGGGCTCTCTGTGGTTCTGCCCCATTTTCATATCAATGTATCGTTGTAGAAGGAGGTTCCTTTGAGCGAAGCCATATCCTCCAATCTGGTCGTGGAAATGAAGGGCATTGTCAAGCGTTTTCCCGGGGTGCTTGCCAATGACCACGTTGATTTTTCATTGAAGGCGGGGGAGATCCATGCCCTGCTCGGTGAGAATGGAGCGGGCAAGAGCACATTGATGAATGTGCTGGCGGGGTTATATAAGCACGACGCTGGAATTATCAAAGTGAACGGCAGGGAGCATGTGTTCTCCTCCCCGCGTGACGCCATCAAGGCGGGCATCGGTATGGTGCATCAGCATTTCATGCTGGTGCCTTCGCAGACGGTCACGGAGAATATCCTGTTGGGTCTTGATGATCCGCGCTTCCTGATGCGTTTGAGCGAATACGATAAAAAGGTTGCGGACCTCGGCGAGAAATATGGCCTCAAAGTGGATCCGCGGGCGAAGATTTGGCAGTTATCGGTCGGCGAACAACAGCGTGTGGAGTTGTTGAAGATGCTCTACCGCGGTGCGAATGTCCTCATCATGGACGAACCGACAGCCGTGCTTGCTCCCCAGGAGATCGAAGTGCTCTTCGATACGCTGCGTTCGATGATCGCGCAGGGCAAGTCCGTCATCTTCATCAGCCATAAATTGCAGGAAGTGACCGCCATCGCTGACCGGGTCAGCGTGCTGCGACGTGGCGTAATGACCGCTTCAGGAGCGACCGCAAAAGGCGTTACCAAACAGGAACTGGCCAGCATGATGGTCGGCCGTCAAGTGGTCCTGTTCGTGGACAAGAAGGCCAAGGCGCCGGGCAAGGTGGTGTTGGAGGTAAAGAATGTCCACGCCGAGAACGACAAGGGGTTGCCCGCCTTGCGTGGCATCTCGCTGAACATCCGTGAGGGGGAGATCGTGGGGATCGCGGGCGTGGCTGGAAATGGTCAGATCGAACTTTCACAGGTGATCGCCGGTCTGCGCAAGTGCAAACAGGGCGAGGTTTTACTCAATAATGAAAAGGTCAGCAACCGCGACACGTTGTATGGTATCGAGCACGGCATGTCCTACGTCCCCGAGGATCGTACGCATGTGGGCAGCTCACCGAACTTGAGCGTGACCGATAACGTGATCATGAAGAATTATCGCAAGGCGCCGATCTCGAAAGGTTCCATGCTCGACATGAATGCGGCGACCAAGTTTGCCAAGGAACTCAAGGAAGCCTACGATATCGTTGTGCCTACGGTGAACACGCCGGTGCGCCTGCTCTCGGGCGGCAACCTGCAGCGTGTGATCCTGGCGCGTGAGATCTCAGGCCACCCCAATTTCATGGTGGCCGTCCAACCCACGCGCGGATTGGATGTCGGCGCGATCGAGGGTGTGCATCGCCTGCTGTTGGCGCAGCGCGAAGCAGACGCTGCTGTCCTGCTCATTTCGGAAGAGCTGGAAGAGTTATTGGCGTTGAGCGACCGTGTCTATGTGGTTTACGAGGGGAAGATCATGGGCGAGATCAAAGTGCCGGGCGGGGAACCCGAACAGGGGTTGGTCGATGCGATCGGGTTGATGATGACGGGCACCCCGTTGAGCGAAATCCAAAAAGAGGGAGCGGCGACTCATGTCTGAATCCACGGTAAATAAAAAACGAGGCGCGTTGCGGATCAAACTCGAGCCGCGTCTGGACGTGCCCCCGGGCTGGTTCCCTGTTGCTGTCTCGCTTGGCGCGGTGGCGGTTGCCTTGTTTTTGGGCGGTATCGTCATTGCGGTGGTGGGGGGCAACCCGTTCGTTTCGTACGCATACATTGCGCGCGCATCGTTCGGTGACATTGGCGTGCTGTCTGATACCATTGTCAAAGCAACGCCGATCATTTTGACCGCGCTGGCCTGTTCGATCGCGTTCCGCATGAAGTTGTGGAACATTGGCGCGGAGGGACAGTTCATCATGGGTGCGTGGGGCGCGAGCGCAGTGGTGTTGGCTCCCCTTCTCCCGCCCGAAACCTCGCGCTGGATCTTCATCCCCGCCATGGCATTGGCCGGCTTTGGCATGGGCGGCGCATGGGGATTCATTCCAGGGTACCTCAAGGCGAAGTTCAACGTGAACGAGATCATCAGTTCGTTGATGTTGAACTATATTGCTGTCTCCTGGGTTAACTATTGGATCTTTGGCGTATGGAGCGAAGGCGGTTTTCAGATGAGCCCGAAATTCCCGGAAGGTGCATCTTTACCCCGTCTTTCCGACTATGCCTCGACCATCCCGCTTTTCCGCGGACTGACGACACATGCCGGTTTGTTGTTTGGCATTGTGGCGGCCATTATTCTCTGGTTCATCGTGTATCGCAGCCGCTGGGGCTATGAGATCCGTCTGATCGGCGACAATCCGCGTGCGGCAAAATATGCGGGCATCAACATTGTCCGTAATACGATCCTTGTCATGGCTCTTTCCGGCGCATTGGCCGGGCTGGGCGGCATGAGCGAAGTGGCAGGCGTCGTTCGCCGTCTGCAGACCTCGCCCATCAATGCCGGCTACGGCTTCACCGGCATCATCGTGGCCTGGCTCGCAAAGTTGAATCCGATCGTGATCATTCTGGTTTCGATCCTGTTCGGGGCGTTGATCCTGGCGGGACGTGAGATCCAGCCCTCCGGTATTCCCAAAATGATCCAGGGTATCATCCTGGTCTGTCTCATCGCAAGCGACTTCCTTCTGCGCTATCGCGTTCGACTGGTGCGCGGAGAGGAGGAGTAACCAATGGATCCCATCATTATTCTTCAGGCAGGTGTTGCTTCCGGTACGGTCCTGCTCTTCGCCACACTGGGCGAGGTGCTGGCGGAGCGTTCGGGTGTTCTCAATCTCGGTGTCGAAGGGATGATGCTGATCGGCGCCATGACCGCCTTCAGCGTGACCATCGCCACTGGCAATCCGTGGATCGGCCTGCTGGCTGCGATGATCTTTGCCGGCATCATCAGCCAGATCCATGCCTTTATTGCCATCACACTCCAGGCCGACCAGGTGGTGAGCGGCCTCGCGTTGACTCTGGTCGGCGCTGGCATCAGCCTTGTGCTGGGCGAAGGCCTGAGCAAGGCTGGCACGGTTTCGCTCATGCCCAACTTTTCCATTCCGCTGCTTTCAGAGATTCCCTTCATCGGCCCGATCTTCTTTACATCACAAAGTGTGCTGGTCTACATCGGCTACTTGATGGTGCCGCTGGCGTGGTATTACATCAATCGCACGCGTCCGGGTCTGCATCTGCGTGCCGTGGGCGAATATCCCTCCGCCGCCGATGCGCTTGGCATCAACGTTTACCGCCTGCGCTACATGTACGTATTCATCGGTGGCATGTTCGCCGGGTTGGCTGGCGCAACGATCAGCCTTGCGGTTTCCCCCGGCTGGTTCAGCGAGTTGACCACCGGCGGTCAAGGCTGGATCGCGGTTGGGCTCGTCATCTTTGCCCAGTGGGATCCCGTCCGTGCGGCGGTCGGATCGTATGCCTTTGGAGCGCTGCGTCGTCTCATCCTTGATATCCAGGCGCCGCTTACATTGTTTGGTTTTGATAATCCGTTCTACTACAATCCATACTGGGGTTTCTTCCTCCAGATGATCCCCTACGCCTTCACCGTCATTGTGTTGGTGATCGGCTCGCGTGAAGCCATGCGCAAGCGCATTGGCGCACCAGCCGCCCTCGGCACACCCTACATCCGAGGCGAACGCGGCTTATAGCATCATCTCACTACCCATCGGTTCGGTGGTCGTGCCGCTGATGTCCATTCACCAGCGGCACGGCGTTGGGTTAATCCCATCGAAAAGTGCCGCCGTTTTGAAAGAAAGGACACCACATGAACCTTTGGCAGGAATACAAACGACCAGCCTCCATTGCAGAGGCCATTCAGTCCCTCACGTCTGCGCCCGGTCCTGCTCTGCCCATTGCGGGCGGCACGGATCTGCTCCTCGACCTTAAACAGGGTCGTCATTCCCCCGTCCACACATTAGTTGACCTGACCTTCATCCCGGAGATGTCTGCCCTCGAGATTCGGGGGGACTCGCTTTTCATCGGCGCCGCCGTCCCGGTCAACCGCATCGCTCTGGACCCGCTAACGGGCACCCACGCCCAAGCCTTGACCGAAGCCTGTAACTTGATCGCCGGACCGCAAGTCCGCAACACGGCCACCCTCGGCGGAAACGTGGCCCACGCCCTGCCCGCCGCCGACGGGACCATCGCCCTGACCGCCCTCGACACCGTCGCGGAAATTGCCAGCGCATCCGGCACGCGTAAGATGCCTTTCACCGCGCTCTTCCTTGGACCCGGCAAATCCGCCGTGGATAAAACCAAAGAGATCATCGTCGGCCTCCACATCCCAATTCCCAAATTAACAAATCCCGATTCCCGAAACGCTTCCTGCTTCAAGCGTATCATGCGTCCACAGGGAGTTGCCCTGCCCATCCTCAACTGCGCCGTCTGGCTCATGCGTGAGAACGACTCGATCAAAGACATCCACATCGCCATCGGCCCCGGCGGCGGGACTCCCTTCCGCGCCACGGATGCCGAGTCCACGTTGCGCGGTCAACCCCTCACCGAAGAATCCTTCTCCCGCGCCCTCGACACCTTGCTCGCCCAAGCTCATTTCCGCACCAGCGCCCGCCGAGCCAGTGCGGAGTACCGCCGTCATATCGTGGGTGGGTTGTTTAGGGATGTGTTAGATACGGCGTGGAAACGTGCAGAATAGGATTACTGGTATGTCAAACTTAAACCTGAATGTAAACGGCAAACCATATTCGCTAGAGTCCGTCCCCGGCGAGACTCTCTCCACCCTCCTGCGTGAACGCCTGCGCTTGACCGGTACAAAGATCGGTTGCGAAGAGGCTGAGTGCGGTGCGTGTACCGTCCTCGTGGATGGACAGCCGATGATGTCGTGCGTCTATCCCGCCGAGCGCGCGGATGGCAAGGCCATTGTCACCATCGAAGGCTTGGCGAAACGGGTCCACGATGAGATGAAGCTCCATCCGTTGCAGGAAGCGTTCGTGGAGCACGGCGCCGTGCAGTGCGGATTCTGCATCCCCGGCCAGATCATGACGGCGTATGCGTTGCTTAAACGCAATCCGAATCCCAACAACGATGACATTCGTTTCGCATTGAAGGACACGCTCTGCCGTTGTGCAGGCTACCCGTCCATCGAGAATGCGATTCTGGCGGCCGCACAAGCCTTGCGGACCGGCGAGCCGGTCCAGAAGCCGACGCATATCCCAGACTCGATCCACGACCACAAAACGGTCGGACGGTCGCATCTGCGTCCCGAAGCGGTGGAGAAAGTCACGGGCGCTGCGGTCTACACCGACGACTTGAAGTTTGATGGCATGTTGTATGCCAAGACCAAACGAGCGATGATCCCGCATGGCTTCTTGAAAAGACTCGATATCTCGAAGGCGAGAGAGTTGCCCGGCGTGATTGCTGTCCTCACTGCTGACGATATTCCTGCGGAGAAGAATCACGGACTGGTCATCTACGATTGGCCGGTCATGGTGGGGGTGGGGGAACGCGTCCGCTATGTGGGCGACGCGCTGGCGATCGTGGCGGCGGAAACGCAGGCGATTGCAGAGCAGGCTTGCGGTCTGATCGAAGCGGAGTTCGATCTCCAGCCCGTCATCACCGACCCGGTCATGGCGCGGCGGGAGGACGTTCCACAGATCCATGAAAAAGGAAATTTGCTCAAACACATCAAGGTCCGCAAGGGCGACATGGATAAGGGCTTCGCCGAGGCGGATGTGATCCTCGAACACACCTTCCACACGCCGACCACTGACCACGCGTTCATTGAACCCGAATGTTCGATCGGTGTGCCATTGCCCGATGGCCGCATGGAAATTTATGTCGGGTCGCAAATCCCGTATCAGGATCGCACACAGGTGGCGCGTGTGATGGGCTGGCCGGAGGAACGCGTGCGCGTCGTCGGGCAGTTGATGGGTGGGGGTTTTGGCGGCAAGGAAGACATCATGGGCCAAATTCACGTGGCGATGCTCGCGAACGTGACTCAGCGCCCGGTGAAATTGTTGTTCGACCGTCACGAAAGTTTGCTCGTGCATCCGAAGCGGCATGCCACGCAGATCCGCGTGAAGCTTGGTGCAAAGAAGGACGGACGTCTCGTCGCGATGGAGACCGAACTCTACGGCGACACGGGCGCGTACGCCTCGCTCGGCGAAAAAGTCATGACCCGCGCCACTACGCACTCGGCCGGACCGTACGACATCGAGCACGTCCGCGCGGACTGTTATGCCATGTACACCAACAATCCGCCTGCGGGCGCGTTCCGCGGCTTCGGCGTGACGCAATCGGCCTTCGCGGTCGAAACGATGATGGACATGCTCGCAGACAAGGTCGGCGTGGACCGCGTGGAACTGCGCCGCATGAATGCGTTGCATGTTGGAAGCGTCACCAATACGGGACAAGTTTTGACGGAGTCGGTTGGGTTGACGGAATGTATTGATCGGGTGTCAGGTGCCATGTGTGATGTGTCAGGTTTGTCGCGCGAGGAGTTATTTAATCCGCGCCTGACACCTGATACCCCGCACCTGGTACGTTCATGGGGCTTTGCCGCGGCGTACAAAACACCG
>CAYNQA010000160.1:0-7265 GCA_964399225.1 uncultured Anaerolineaceae bacterium | reverse complement strand
AGGGATTGACGGTTACTTTAACGAGATCGTCAACATGACACAGGGATTGCGGCGCATCGGGAATTTATCCAAGCCGTTGGAGGCCGCTTCGGGCGTGGCGAACGTCCTCAAGTGGGCGCGTGCCACGGGCGCGGATCTCATCAACGCGCACATCACCGATCCCGTTCTGCGCGGCGTCTTGAGCGGACAATCGGGCGATCACGGCATGCCGCCTTCGCAGGTGAGCGCGTTCATGCACGCGGGCATCACCGAACATTATCTCGATGGCGGATACTATCCGATGGGCGGCGCGTTCACGATCCCGCGGGCGTTCGTTCGAGCGCTGAAACGCGCGGGCGGGGAAATCCGCTTACAGTCACGCGTGAAGCGGATGTTGCTCGAGGGGAAAAAGGTCATCGGCGTGGAGTTGGAATCGGGCGAGCAGATCCGCGCGGGAGTGGTCGTCTCCAATGCAGACCCCGAAGTGACGTTCGGCAAATTGATCGGGCGCGAGCAGTTGTCGTCCAAGTTGCGGAGGAAGATTGACGGGGTGAAATACTCGACCTCGTGCCTGAGCCTGTTTTTCGCCACGGACATGGATCTTCGACGCGACGGCGGTCTCGATTCGGGCAACATGTGGTACTACGACCACGCTGACGTGGACAAGATCTACGCGGAGGGTCTCACGGATGCGCTGATGCGCGAGGAGACGCCGCCTGGAATGTTCCTGACCGTGACGACGCTGAAAGACCCGTCGAAGATGCACACGCACGGCGCGACCGCGGGACATCACACCTGCGAGTCGTTCGCGTTCGTAAGCTATGACGCGTTCGAGCAGTGGGCGCACACGAAATACGGCGCGCGTCCCACCGACTACGACGCGATGAAGGAAGACCTGGCCTGGCGCATGGTGCGCGGACTGGAGAAACGCATCCCCGGCCTGAGCAAGCACATCACGTATTACAGCCTCGGCACGCCGCTGTCGAACGAGCATTATCTCAACGCCACGCGCGGCAACTTGTATGGGATCGACAAGCGCCCGTCGCAGGTGGGGCCTCTGGGATTCACGGCGCGGACGGAGTTCGAGGGTCTGTTCCTGTGCGGACAGAGCACCACCAGTCACGGCGTGGCGGGAGTCACCGCTTCGGGCATCAACGCGGCGAAGACGATCTTGAATTGCAGGTCGAGGGATATTTTGACGGGGAGCGGAAGTGGTCCGCGATTTTTGCAGGCGGAGGATGCAAGTCAGATGAGCGGGTGGGGGGATGGGGATGAGAGGGATGTGTGATGCAAAGAGCGCGAAATTCGACGCAGAGAAATACGGTTAAATTTTGACAAAAAAGGCGGCTGTGATGCCGCCTTTTTTGTTGCGTGTCGCGGGCGGGAACAGATGTCCGCTTTGGGAGGAAAAAAAAGCATGAATGAATTCGGGGTGACCTATCTTCAATACCAATCATGAGTGACACTTTCCTTCGAGAGGGACGGTTGCAAAACTTGTGTTTGTATGTTTTTTGCAGGGTACAAATTCAGGCTGTTAAGGTATGATTTCGAATATCCCGACGCGAAAGGTGATTTAGACATGTCCACAGACCCGAAAGACCTCCTAAAGTCCATCGAAGGGGAAAAGTCCGGAGAGACAGCGCTGCCTCATATCGATCCGGCCGTTGCGAAGGTGGAGAAACCCGTCCCGCAGAATCAGCAGGATGAGAACCAAACCCGCTCGGGGACACTTCCACATGCGTTCGTGGTCATGCCGTTTGGGAAAAAGAAAGGCGGAGACGGGTCTCCCTACGACTTCAACACCATCTATCACACGTTGATCAAGCCCGCATTGATCGACGCCGGATTCGAACCGTTCCGGGCAGACGAGGAAACGGCTTCCGGCGATATTCTGACCGACATGTTCCAGGAGCTTTTGCTCGCCGACCTTGTACTCTGCGACCTGAGCATCGACAATGCCAACGCATTTTATGAATTGGGCATCCGCCACGCCTTCCGCCGGCGCGGCGTGATGCACATTCAAGCCGGGCGGGCTTACATGCCGTTCGACATTTTCAACGTCCGCACCCTGCCGTATCACATCACCCCGGAGGGAGTGCCGGACCCCGCGTTCCTGAAGACAGACATAGCGGCCATTTCGCGCATGGCGCGCGACACATGGAACTCCGACCGCGACGCTGTCCACAGTCCCATCTTCAACTTGCTGACCGGACTCAAGGAACCGGATCGAAAAACGCTTCGGACTCCGCTCGCAACGGGTTTCTGGCGCGAATACGATGAGTGGAAGGAACGCGTCATGGTTGCGCAGCGCCAGAAGCGTATCGGCGACATCCTGCTCCTCACGGAAGAGATCAGCAATCCGCTCATCAAGGAAGAAGCGATCGGCGAGGTGGGCAAAGCGCTGGCCAGCATGGGCCGCTATGAACTTGCGCTGAGTCAGTATCGCAAAGGGCTCGATGTCAACCCGTCGAATATGAGCTTCCGCCGTGAGGAAGCCTTCCACCTTAATCGCCTTGGCCAGGTGGATGAAGCCATCGTCAAGCTGGAGAACCTGCTTTCTGAATCCCCCGATGACGGCGATGCCATCGCCTACCTTGGACGCATTTACAAGGATATGTGGGCAAACTCATGGAAGAACATCTCCGAAAAAGCGACACGCTTGAAAGCGGCGTTCGAGTCGTATCACTGGCTGATCAAATCGGCCGCCATTTACATCAAGGGGTACCGCAAAGACCTGAACGAGACCTACTCCGGCGTGAACGCGCTCACCACAGCCTCGATCGCCGTTGCCCTGGCAGATAAGTTCGAGGATAAGAAAAATCCCGATCCCGAGATCCAGGTGATCCGGCACGAGCTTTCAAACCTGCGTCATGCCCTCACGTTCACCCTGGAATCAAGATCGGAAGATGACGCCGCTGATTACTGGACCCTGGTCTCGCTGGCAGAGTTGCGCGTCTTGACGGCGGATAACACGGCCAGCGTTGCGCGCGCCTACCGTAAAGCCATTACGGCATCGCGGCGGAACCTGTTCTACCTGCAGTCATCGCTTGGACAGTTGGAAATTTTGAAAAACCTGGACATGCGCACCGAATTTGTTGAGATGGGCATTAAGACCTTGAACGAAGAGATCGCGCGCATGGCACTCAAAGAGGATGCAGCCGCGGTACGCAAACCCGCGAAAAAGGCAGTCCGCAAATCGCAAGACCAGACCTTCCTCTTCGGCGGGTACATGATCGATTACCCTGCCAAGGAATACAAGAACTTCCCGAAAGACAAGGAAACGGAAGTCCGCGAAGAGATCGCAAAGAGGTTGAAGAAACTCAACGCCAATTCAAATGACCGCGCCTGCCTGCCCGGCCTCTCTGCGGGAAGCGAGATCATATTCGCCGAACTGTGCGTGGAAAACGGCATTCCCGTGGACGTTCACTTCCCGATGCCCGATGCAGATTACATTCGTGAGTTTGTTTCGCCCGGAGGCGACGAATGGGTGGAGCGATTCTACAAGGTCCGCAATCACCCGCTGATCGAGGAACATTACCAAATAGAACGGCTCGGCCATCCCAAAGATGGTGATGACCTGTTCAAACGCAATAACCGCTGGGCGTTATATTCCTCCCTGCAGCACGGCATCAAGAATATCCGGCTGATCGTGCTATGGGACGGAAAAAACAGCGGAGCCATGGACCGCGATGGAATGCTCGTCAAACACATGGTGGAGATCATGCACGAGAATGGCGGACAGGTGGAACACATCAACTCCACCAAGTTCATACGGATCAAGTACATGGATAAGATCTACAACAGCCTTGCGCTGGATGACGATCCCGAACCCAAACCTGAGGTCAAGGCGGACAGGCGCACAAAGAAATAGAGACAGAAGAGGCCCGCCGGGGTAAATCCCAGCGGGCCTCTTTTTATGATCGCTTTCTTTTTTCATCCAGCTTGCTTACCCACCCGCCACCTTGACGTTGTATCCGAGCTTCTGTAACACCGCTGCAAGCTTTTCGCGATGCTCGCCCTGGATCTCGATCACGCCATCCTTCACTGTCCCGCCGGTGCCGCATTCTTGTTTGAGTTTTTTTGCAAGGGACTTTAGATCGTCATCGGAGAGAACCAGGTTCTTCACGAGGGTTACCACCTTGCCGCCGCGTCCGCCCTTGTCACGGTGCAGGTAGGCGGTTTGACTTTGCGGCGGCAGGGAGTTGCCGGGAAAGATGGGGGTGGTTTTCTTCTTGCGCAGGTCTCCATCTTCCGAAGACCAGACCGTTTTGTGGGAGTTATTGGACATATTGCACGCTCAATTGGGTCAGAACCGTTATTTCAATAGCGGCTCGAGGTCATTGCCGAACATTTCGGTGAAAATCGCCTTGCCTTCTTCGGTTAGATGCACCGGGTCAGCGAACAAGTTGGGAGTGAGAACGGGATTATCGGAATAGTCGAGGTAGATCACCCCGTTCGCCTGAAGATAGGCGGCCAGTTTTTCGCCATAATCGCGCAAGGCGGCCGGCTCGGAGCCGGGACGAGTGAACCGCATGATCCGCATGCGGACCAGCACCAACTGGATGTTGTTCTGCTTGCAGATGGCGATCAACTCGGGCAATAGCGAACGGTCGACCTGCTTGTCGAAATTCAATGCCCCGCGGTGATAGAGGTAGTCATCGGCCGATGCAATGGTCTCGTTCAGGAATTTCACATCGATATTCAGACTGCCAAACACGACCTCCATGGCCAGGTCCATGCAGGGTTGGTCGCATCCGAGCAAGGCGGAAGGCAGGGTATAGCGCAAACGGGAATCGATCCCCTCACGGATACGCCAGCGCAGGCCGTAAATGGGCAGATAGCGTTCGGCAAGCTTCTCGAGCGGATTCATTTGATCGAGGTAGGCGCGCTGGATGAGGATCTCATCCTTGGGGCCGGCGAATTCCTCGATACGGTCGAAGTAACGGCCGGTGACGCGGTAGCCCGGCAGGGTCATCATGGAATCGCGGAAGAAGATGAAAAGATACCGCGGGCTGGGATCGGTATCCACGATGTTGTTCTTGGTGATCAGATACCAGAGCGTGGATGCCGAGCCAGAGAGGCTGATGGTGTAGAAACGCATATCCAGCCGCTCGCCAAGAGCATCGGGATTCAGTGCGGGAGCAAGCATGGAATCGCCCAGCAGGACGGCATCTGGATGCTGTGCATTGATATCTTCCATGTGAACCCTGCGGATGGCCGGGTCGAACTGCGGGCGAATATCGCGCGGGAAAGGCGTGTCGTAGCGAATTGGCAGGTAGGCTGAAAGCGCGCCCGCCATCAGAAACAGAACGATCAAGTACTGGCGAAATTCCTTCATGCCACGTCTCCGAGTCTCGGGCTAGAACTGAAAATAAACAAAATCGGTGGATGCGGAATTGACATACACGATCATGACGATCGTAGCCGCAGCGTAATATATGGAATGCAGAAGCGAGTCGCTTTTCACGTACCGGTCGAGCAGGTGTTTGGCGATCATCGGGATCGAGAACAGAACGGTAAGGGTAATGGTCAACAATGCGACCGACTGTTCCTGGATGGTGCCGAAGAAGGGGCCGCTTAACGCCCTGCCCAACCAGGCAAGCGACGGGGCAACGAAAAGCAGCCAGGAAATTTGCAGGAAAATGAACATGACCAGCCAGGCAAAGAACCGTTTGAACGGATTTGCAGGGTTGAAATCACCGCGGATGCCGACCGCCTGATAAAGCACGATCAAAATGCCAAACCATGCGCCCCAGGCTACAAAATTCCAGCCGGCGCCGTGCCAGATGCCGCTTACCAACATGGTCACCATCGGGGGCAGGGCATTGGTCAGCCACGCAGGCAGAGACGTGCGCATCAACTTGCGGCGCACAGGGAAGAAGATATAGTCGCGCATCCAGAACGAGAGCGTCATGTGCCAGCGATTCCAGAAATCAGTGGGCGTAAGCGACAAGAACGGCGCGCGGAAGTTCTCCGATGTCTCGAAACCCAATAGCAGGGAAATAGCGCGTGAAATATCGGTATACGCGGTGAAATCCGCCAGGACTTGCAGGCCAAAGCCCAGCACACCTGCAACAACCATTTCACCGGTCGGATCGTTAACGTGGAAAATACGGGTGACCGTGGCTCCCACCCCATTGGCGATCACAAACTTTTTGAAAAAACCCATCACCAGCAACGGCCAGGCGCGGTAGAAGTATTCGGCCTTCCAGGCGCGCGGCGCATCGATCTGAGGCAGGAGCGTTTGGGCGCGGTCGATCGGGCCGGCATTGATCTGCGGAAAGAACGAAACGAAAAGGGCAAACGAGACCGGGTTGGAGGCCGGGGCCAGATTTTCCTTCCAGACATCGAGAATGTAGCCGAGCTTTTTCAATGTGAAGAACGATAATCCTGCCGGCAAAAGCACCTTGACCATCAGGATCTCACCATCCACTCCCATCGATTCCAATGTCCCGGCCACGTGCGGAATAAAAAAGTTGTAATACTTGAAGAAACCCAACACCAGCAAATTCACCGCCAGGCTGGCCGCAAGCCATCTGTTCTTGCGGGCGCTTTTTTGCATGGCGAGAGCAATTCCATAATCCACCAACGTGGACAGCCCAAGCAATACGGCATACCACGGATGCACCCAGGCATAGAACAAATAACTGGCCGCCAGCAAAAGCACATTCTGCAAGGTGTGTTTGCGCAGCAGCCAGTAAAGAGCCAGGACGGTTAGAAAAAAAACGAGGAATTCGTATGTGGTGAAATTCATGGGGATCCGGGAGGATGGACGGGCGGCGGCGGGGGATTATATCAGGACTTGACGCGGCGCAGTTCCGCCACCGCATCACGCAAACTGGCAAGCGGGTCGCGCCCTTGCCAGAGACTCAGACCGTGGAGCATCAACCCAAGCTGCGAAAACCCGAACCACAACAGGAAGATGGTAATGATAATGGAGGCACGATCCACCCACTGAGGCAAAGCATCATGCACATCTTTCACATCGCCACGCCAGCCGCTGATCTGCGTATCGTAATCCTCAAGGACAGCAAGCAGGTTTTCGAGGTTCGCGCGTGTTTCGCTGAAATCCCCGCCTAAAAGATAGGAAGTATCGCTCACGAATGTGGAGACGCGCATGGCAAGATCCTCCACATTAGCGACTTCCAAATCGAGCGAATCCAGCCCGCCAAGGATGTTGGTCAGCAGTTCGTCGCCGGGGATGTCGAGAGTGATGAATGGCAGTGAGTTTAGTTCGTCGAGCGAGGCGCGCAGCTCTTCAAGGGTTGCGCGCACCTGGGTAATAT
>CAYNQA010000159.1:0-7313 GCA_964399225.1 uncultured Anaerolineaceae bacterium | reverse complement strand
CCTGCCGCAAGTATGTGGACTTGCCGGACATGTTCGGCCCGGTGATAACGCGCACGATCTCACCTTTTTCGAAGATGATATCGTTCGGGACGTAACGCTCGCCTCGCAGACTTTGCTCCACGACCGGATGCCGCCCTTCGTAGATCTCCAGGTCGCTTCCTTCATGGACCTCCGGCCGGGTGAGGCCGCCCAATGCCGCTTCCTCCGCCAACGCGGACAGCACGTCCACTTCGGCCAGCGCTCGCGTAGTAGCAAGCAATTTGGTCGCGGACTTGGCCAACTCTGCACAAACTTCTTTGAACAGCCGAAGCTCGATCTCGCGGATGCGTTCTTCCGCATTCAACACCAGCGTTTCGTATTCTTTCATCTCCGGTGTGATGAACCGCTCTGCATTGACCAACGTCTGCTTGCGGATGTAATTCTCGGGGGCCTTTTCTGCTGCGCCGCGTGAGATCTCAATGTAGTAGCCGAAGACTTTGTTGTAGCCGACTTTCAACGTCTTGATCCCTGTTCGTTCGCGTTCGACCGACTCGAGATTGGCGATCCAATCACGAGCATGTTTTGAAGCGTCGATCACACCATCCAGTTCCGCCGAATAGCCGGGACGGATGATGCCGGTGTTCTGTGTCGTCGCGGGCGGATCCTCGTCAATGGCGGTTTGGAGCAGGGAGAGCTCGGTGTTCGATAATTCGATATTCGGCAGGATCTTGGTTTTGCCAACCGCTTCGATTACCTTTGGCAGTTGCTCTAAAGTGTTGCGGATAGCCACAAGGTCGCGCGGCTGAGCTTGACCGGACATTACCCGGTTGACGAGACGTTCCAGATCGCCCAGCGGTTTGAATGCTGCGCGGACCTCAGCCCGGCGCATGCCATCATCGAAGAAGTAGCTCACGCCATCCTGACGCACTCGAATCTTTTTCACGTCCAGAAGCGGTTGGCTGACCCAGGCACGCATCAGGCGCTTGCCCATTGGAGTGACGGTGTGGTCGAGCACACTTAGCAATGAACCCTTGACCTCGCCGCGTAACGTTTCGGTCAATTCAAGATTGCGGCGCGTGGCGGCATCAAGGGTCATGAACTCGGAGAGACTGTACACGCGCAGACCGGTCAAGAGATCGAGCGCGTCGGGGCGTGTCTCTTTGATGTACTGAAGAATTGCACCAGCGGCGCGGATGGGGAGACTCTGTCCCTTTAGGCCGAAACCATCCAGCGAGGAGGCGCGGAAGTGGGTGAGCAGTACGTCTTCGCATTTGCCCGGCTCGAAGCGCCAGGCAGGCCATTTGGTAGGATGCCCGCCGATGGTGTCGTCGAGGAAGTTTTGCGAATCGGGGTGGAGAATTTCTGCGGGATGCAAACGGGTCAATTCGGCGCGCAGACTCTCGAGCGGCAGTTCGGTGACGGCGAATTCGCCGGTGGTGATATCCGCATAAGCGAGGGCGGCCAGCCCGGCGTCCAGAATGACCGAGGCGAGGTAGTTGTTCGCGTCGCCGGGCAGGAGTCCTTCCTCCACCACCGTCCCCGGCGTGACGATGCGCACCACCTTGCGTGGAAAGAGCCCTTTGATCGGCTGGTCGCCGACCTGTTCGCAGATGGCGACGTGGTAGCCTTTTTCGATCAGGCGCGAGAGGTAGTTTTCAACGGCGTGATACGGGATGCCCGCCAGCGGCACGCGCGTCCCGCCGCCGACAGGGCGCGAGGTGAGCACGATGTCAAGTTCACGCGCGGTGATCTCGGCGTCCTGGTCGAAGGTCTCGTAGAAATCGCCGAGGCGGAAGAAGAGGATCGCGTCGGGGTGTTCGCGTTTGATTTCGAGATATTGCTGGCGGATGGGGGTGACGTCGTCGTTGGGCACGATGGGTTCCTATTAATTGGATGGGTTGATTTTACCAAACGCGGAAGGTTTCCCGTGATGTTACAAGGGAAAATTTGAGTCCCCATCGCAGGCTGTCAGTTTATGAGGTTAATGCGGGAACAGCAGTTCACCTGCCAGAAATATGAGCAGCGTCGCTCCGATCGTTGCGGCGAGGAAGACCAGCATGGAGTAATCTTTCTTCCAGAGCACCGCAAGCAAGCCGAACGCAAAAGACAAAACTCCGGCTACCATCCCGGTCAGCATGCTCAGCGCCAGGGCGGGGCGGGAGGCGAGATCCTCAGCGATGGTGTTGCCCGCTGGGATGTCCTGATAGAGCGAGTTGGCTAAGAATGAACCTACGAAGAACAGGATGGGCATGCAGACGATCAGTCCCACCGACCATTGTCCAGCCACGCTTACGGGAAGAAAATTGAAAGTTTGTTTTTGCATGATGCGCTCCTTTCGTTCAAGGTTGCCCGTGCAATTCCTGCAATTCTTTTATACAACGTTCCTGCCGCCTATTCAAGCATCGATCCATCGCAGCTGCGTTTTGTTTGTTTGACGTTTCCCATTCCTTACGGTATAACCCTTGCGTTCCGCCAAAAGGATTTTCACTTGCTCAAAAAACGATTTCCCCCACTGGCAGCCATCGTTCCGGTATATGCGGTCATTTCCGCACTTTTTTATGGCTGGAGCATCATGGTGTTCATTTGGAAATTGCCCGCCTGGTTATTCTTCCTCACCATGGGCGAGATCGCGGGCATCTTTGCCTATCAGTTCGTGACCAACCTGATCGAAAGCCTCTTCATTCTCGGGGTATTGCTTGTCCTGGCATTTCTACTCCCCGCGCGAATCTTACGCAATGATTTTATGGTTCGAGGCAGCGCGGCTGCATTCACCTGGATCGCAATGATGATGCTTTTTCTGCACCGCTTTGTCAACGCAGACCGTGCCTACGATGAATTCATCAGCTATGGACCTCCCTCCGGGGCCAGCCTGATCTGGTGGATGATGGGAGCCGTCCTGCTTGCTGTCCTGGTTGCGTTCCTCGCATCCCGCTTCCAAACCTTCGGGAAAGTGGTCGCCTGGGTCGCTGACCGCTTCATCATCTTTCTGTTTCTGCTGCTTCCCCTGAGTCTCATTTCCATTCTTGTCGTGATCTTCCGTTTACTGGCGTAGGGATCTTTCATGAATAAACTCTCACGGCGCGACATACTAAAACTGGGCATGGTCACTGCAGGCGGCGCGGCGCTATCGCTGGCGCTTCCGCGGACGTTGACCGCCATGCAATCGGCCGACCGCCCGAACATCCTCGTGCTTGTGTTCGACACCATGTCCGCGCCACATCTGTCTGTAAATGGGTACCAGCGAAGCACAACCCCTAATTTTGAAGCCTTTGCCCAAAACGCCACCGTTTTTCATTCTCATTATTCCAATGGCAGTTTCACCACCCCGGGCACAGCCTCCATTCTGACAGGATTGGCGCCCTGGTCCCATCGGGCCATCGGGCCGGGCGGATTGGTGCGGCGCGACCTGCTGACAAATAACCTTTTCCACGCGGTCGGCAGCGCTTATCACCGCATCGGGTTCACGCAAAATCTTTGGGCCGAAATGCTCCTGCGTCAATTTCATGCGGATATAGACCTGCACCTGCCCACCACTTCTTTTGCCTACCCCAACCCCATGCTGCTTGGCGAATTGGACCACGAAGACCCGATCTCCTATATCGCCTATGATGACTTCCTGGTCGGTGGCGTGAAGCTCGATACCCCGTATCCGGGTTCTGTCCTGCTTGGCCTGCTCGATATCGCCACCAGCCGTGGACGTAATCTGGATCGTTCCTTGCGCAGCGGGGAATCGGGCGCTGTTTTCAATAATTACTACTATTACCAGCACCGTGAGGTGTTTCAGGGCATTTTGGAATCGGTACGCACCGCCAGAACCGCGCAGAATCGCCCGTATCTTGGATATTTCCACCTTTGGTCACCGCATGAGCCCTACCTGCCGGCGGATGAATACAAAAAACTATTTGACGATCAAATGGATTTCCCGCGCAAACCGGAACATGCCTTTGCGCCCTCTCCGATCAATAATCGAAAGCTGTTCCACTATCGCAGGATCTACGATCAATACATCGCCAATGTGGATGCGGAGTTCGGCCGCTTCATGCACTCCATGGAGCAGAACGGGCTCCTGGAAAATACCTACGTTGTCATCCTGTCTGACCACGGCCAGCTGTTCGAGCGGGGGGTCCACGGCCATGCATCGCGGCTGTTGTACGACGGCGTGATCCACGTCCCGATGATGATCGCCGCGCCCGGGCAGACCCGCCGTGTGGACGTCTACGAACCGACCAGCAACCTGGATCTGCTTCCCACATTGGTCCATCTGGCAGGCGGGCAAATGCCCGAGCGCCACGAAGGCCGCATCCTGCCGGAACTGGGTGGAGAATCCCAGCCGGCGCGTCCCATCTTTTCCATGCTTGCCAGCGAGACACCTGCTTACCAGCCGCTCAAGCGTGGCACCTTCGTGCTCCGCAAGGGAAGCCGCAAACTCATGTTATTGAGCGGGTACCAGGGGTACGAGGATGCTTCCGAGATGTATGATGTTGAAAACGACCCGGATGAATTGCAGGATCTCTCGCAGGAAGACCCCGAATCAAAGAAAATCATGCTCGAGGAATTGCTGGACGCCAGGCAGGATGCCGATGCAAAACTGCCAAAAGGTGTTTGACGATTCCATTTTGCTGGGGTATAAACCCCATGCTTTTGAAAGGAGAATAAAACATGTATATTGATCCGAATACCGGTGGCATTTTGTTCCAGGCTCTCGCGGCCGGGCTGGTCGCCATTACCACCTTCCTGATGGTGTTCTCGCGCAAGATCCGCGAGTTCTTCGCAAAAATGCGCCGCAATTCCCGCAAGGAAGAATCAGAAGAGACCCAGCAATAATAGCTGAGGCTGCTGACCTGCGCGGAAAAGGCGCAAGTCATGTGCAATCCATATGAAAACAGTCATCCTCGGCTTCGACTCTTTCGACCCCGCCATTTTTGAATCCATGGCGGGGAAAAATCTATTACCCAACCTGCAGAAGATGATGGATGCAGGCGGGTACTCGCGCCTTGAAGTTTGCTCGCCGCCGCAAACCGAAGTCTCATGGACGTGCATCGCCACCGGCACCGACCCGGGCGGGCACGGCATTTTTGACTTTGTCTTGCGCGAGCCGAATTCCTATATCCCTTACGTTTCGATCCTGCCCACCAAAAAGAGCGCGGTGGGTGAGATGTTCATTCCTCCATACACGACAAAAACTTTTTTTGAAGAAGCCGCCGATATGGGCTACCCCGCCACGGCGTTGTGGTGGCCGGCCATGTTCCCCGCTCGGCCGGAATTGCCGGTCAATACCCTGCCCGGCCTCGGCACACCCGATATCCGTGGTCAGCTCGGCGTGGGGACTCTCCTCACCACCGCAGACGAGACAAAGAAGAAGACCGCCGTCGCAAAGCTAACCTCTGCTGGAGCCAACCGCTTCACATCCACCCTAAATGGCCCAGCCGTTGCCAGCAAAGGCGGCCCGCAAGCTTTGACCCTGCCCGTGACCCTCGAAATCGTTGACACGCAGTCGGCGCGGTTGCAGGTCGGTGATGTGAAGTTGGAACTCAAGCTCGGTCAATGGAGCGACATCTTCGAGATCAAGTTCAAAGCGGGCTTCCTGTCGAATGTGCATGCCATCTCTCGCGTCATCGTCACGGACCTCGGAGACGTCAAGCGCGTGTACTTCCTGCCATTGCAGATCCACCCGCTGCATTCCACATTTAATTATGCCTCTTCGCCCGGCTTCGCCAGGTCGCTGTGGAGCAAGGTCGGTTCGTATCTCACCCTCGGCTGGCCGCAAGACACGACCGGCCTCGAAGAGAACTGCATCAGCGACGATCAATTCATCGCATTATGCGACTTGATCTTCGAACGCCGCAAGCAGATCTTCCACCACCTGCTTGCAGAATTCAAAGAGGGCGTGCTTGCCAGCATCTTTGATGATCTCGACCGCATCCAGCATATGTTCTATCACAACCGCCGTGATGTGGCTGAAGCCTGGTATCAGAAGCTCGACCAATTTGTCGGCGATGTGGCGGCCAGGCTCGGGCCGAAGACACGTTTCCTGGTTATGTCCGACCATGGCTTCAGCCATTTTGCATTCAAGGCTCACCTCAATCGTTGGTTGATGGAGCAAGGTTGGCTGGTCTTGAAAGATGGAAAATCCGAAGGTGATCTTGCCAGCGTGGATTGGTCGAAAACTAAGGCTTATGCGCTTGGGTTAAACAGCATCTATCTTAACGTGGCCGGCCGCGAAGGACAGGGCATCGTCCAAGCCGGCGAGTTGGAAGCCCTCTTGGGCGAAGTCCAGCAGCGCTTGCAAGCATGGAAGGGGCCCGACGGGAAGAACGTCGTATCGGCCGCGCGCCTCAAGCATGAAGTCTACAACGGCCCCTATGCCCGTCTTGGCCCGGATATTGTTGTTGGTTATGCTGCGGGATATCGCGCCTCATCAGAGACCGGCCTGGGCAAAGTGCCCGCTGTGACCATCGAGGAGAACCACGATCATTGGGGCGCCGATCACTGCATTGACAAGGACGTGGTACCCGGTGTGATTTTTGCCAACCGCGACCTGCGCGACTTCGGCGGGATCTCGTTTCGGGATATTCCGTTCCTTGCCATCGGCAAACACCTCGACCAATCACACATCAAGCCTCCCTCCCAGGTTGGCCCGCAAGGGCAGAAAGACCTGGAAGAACGCTTGAAGGGATTGGGATATTTGTAAAAAGAGAACAGAGAGTAGAGAATCATCTCTGCTCTCTATTCATCTACTCCGCCTTCTCTTTCCTATGCTGAAACTATTTTCCTCCAAAAAACCTGCGCCAAAAAAACTACCGATCGTCGTTGTCTCGGGCCTGCCCCGTTCGGGAACTTCGATGATGATGAAGATGCTTGCCGAGGGCGGCTTGCAAACCGTCACCGACTCGATCCGCAGCGCGGACGATGACAACCCGAATGGTTATTTCGAGTTTGAGCGTGTCAAACAAATGACTGCAGGCGACCGCGCATGGTTGGATGAAGCGGGCGGTAAAGTGGTGAAGGTGATTTCGGCGCTGCTCGAACATCTGCCAAACGATCGCCCATACAAGGTCATCTTCATGGAGCGCGCTCTCAAAGAAGTGCTTGCCTCACAGAAGAAAATGCTCGATCATCGCGGAGAACAGAATAAGGTCAACGATGAGGAGATGGAGGCGCAGTACCGTGCCCATCTTGCGGCGGTCAAGCCTTGGCTGGCGCGTCAACCGCACATGGAGATCCTCTATGTGGATTACAACAAGATGATGACTGAGCCTGGCCCTCTCTGTAAGCGTTTGGTCGAGTTCCTTGGCATGCCGTTGGAAGAGGGGAAGATGCTGGCTGTCCCAAAT
>CAYNQA010000158.1:0-7317 GCA_964399225.1 uncultured Anaerolineaceae bacterium | reverse complement strand
AAAGACGGAGCATTGCTGACAAATGTAGGAGCATACAGCTCCTGGGCTACGGGCGTCGCGTTTCTACCAAGTGGAAATCAATTAGTGGTCGCTGCTGCTGGAGGCACATCGGAACATTTCACTTATTTTCGTCATTTCTATCAATCCCCCCTGTTTTTCTATGAAGTCGATAGTGGAACTCTATATCAGAGTCAACCTGCAAACGAAATTGATCCGCATTTTGCGTTCAGCACCGACGGAAAGGTATACGTACCGGAAGAATTAAATGACCTACTTGGGACGGCAGGCAATGGCAATATAGGCAGTGTTGCTTTTTCAAATGACGGCACCAAATTTGCTGTAGGTTATCCAAACGGCTTATTTATTTGGGATCTATCGCAAAGAGAACTGCTGCTGAATCTTTCTGTCTGTCCTGGTCAAACTACCGGTCTGGCCTTTTCACCTGACGGCCAACAAGTAGCTCGCGCTTGCATTGTTGGCATTATGGATGATGAATACCCAAACATACAAGTATTGGAAGCAATTTCTAATGGAAAAGTCTTAATGAATCTCGATCCGGGGTTCGGCGTTAGCATGGTAGCCTATTCCCCGGATGGACAGTACATCGCGGCTGGTGGCAAGGAAGGTGTTGTCATCTGGAAATCATCAAACGGCAGGGTGTTGTTCAAAGTCTATGAAAAATTTGTTGGATATCAACCAATAGGAGCCTTAGGAGGTCAACGATTCGCCTTTTCGCCTGATGGTCGCATTTTAGCCATTGGATTGGCAGATAGCACTCTGGGATTATGGGATATAGCAAAAAGCAAAAAAATATTTTTCCAAAAATTAACTGACTCACCATATAATCCAATATATGATTTGGACTTTTCGCCTGATGGCCAACTTCTGGCCGTTGGATTCCAGGATGGTGGAGTACGAATTTTCGGGATTAAATGAAAAGTTTGAAAATCCGCCTCGCTCGGCGTGGGACTTCGTCCCCGCCGAGGCATTGACCGAAGGTCTCCAGCGTCCTTGAGCGGCTCGTGGCCGGTGATGTAATATCCCTCCCCGCCACCTCATCTACCCCACATGACCACACGACCCATCTCCCACATTATCGAACCACAATACGCGCTCGAGGGCGCGGGCGTTTTACTGCGTCGCTCCATCGCCCCGCGTCAGAGCAACGAATACGATCCCTTCCTGCTCTTCGACCACTTCGCCTTCAACGACCCGGTCGAAGGCCCCATCCGCGGCTTCCCCATGCACCCGCACCGCGGCATCGAAACCGTCACCTACATGCTCGACGGCGCCACCGCCCACCGCGACAGCCTGGGCAACAGCGGCGTCATCGGCCCGGGCGACGTGCAGTGGATGACCAGCGGCCGCGGCATCCTGCACGAGGAAATGCCCCGCCGCAGCGAGACCAGCGGCGTCATCTACGGCTTCCAACTGTGGGTCAACCTGCCCGCCGCCCAAAAGATGGGACAGCCCCGCTATCAGGAAGTAAATTCCTCCACCATCCCCAGCGTGACCAAAGACGGCGCGACGGTCCGCGTGGTGGCCGGGACGTTTAATGGCGTGACCGGTCCCGTCACCGAGATCGCCGCCTCGCCTCTATACATGGACGTGGTGCTGGCTGCCGGTTCCCGCTTCGTTCTCCCCGTCCCAAGCGGACACACCGCCCTCGCTTACGTTTTCGAAGGGGCAGGCGTGTTCTCCGGGGTCGAGGTCCCGTCTGTGCACATGATCAATTATGCCGACGGCGACCAGATCGAGGTCGAATCAGAATCGGGCGTGCGCTTCATGCTCATCGCAGGCGCGCCGTTCAACGAACCAATCGTGCCCTACGGTCCGTTCGTGATGAACACTGTCGAGGAAATTCAGCAAACGCTGATGGAACTCCGCAGCGGGACGTTTATCAAACAATAATTTTTTCCGATGAAGGGGCAGGGTCTCCCTGCCCCTTTTTTGTTTAACCCAACACAATAGGGCGGGGAAACCCCGCCCCTACGAGGTACACAATGACCCAAATCCTCTACGGCGACCGGCTCGGTCGCGAAGGAAAAATCCGCGTGGGATGCTCCGCGGCGATCTTCGATGAAGCGGGGCGCGTCCTGCTCACCCGCCGCGCAGACAACGGTCAATGGTGCCTGCCCAGCGGCGGCATGGACCCGGGCGAATCCCCGGCCGAGACCGCCGTCCGCGAGGTGCGCGAAGAGACCGGGCTAAACGTGCGTATCACGCGCCTGGTCGGTGTGTACAGCGACCCGAATCAACTCGTTGTCTACGCCGACGGCAACAAGGTGCAGATCATCGCGGTCCACTTCGAGGCCGAAGTCATCGGCGGGACGCTGGGGTTAAGCGAAGAGACAACCGAGTTTGGCTATTTCTCCCCCGAACAGATCAAAGACATGGAAATGCTCGGCCATCACAAACAACGCGTGATGGATACGCTCAGAAAGACCCCGTCCGCTTTCTACGAGTAAACGCGCAAATCTCACCATTCTCTAAACTTCACCCCGTAACTTTCCGTCTGCCTCCGCGACCCATTGGTTAATCAACCAAACTGTGTCTCGGAGGGCACCATGTTTTCGAAAATATCCCGACTGGTTCTAACTATTCTCGCCGCATTGATACTTTCCTCGGTATCCGCCCCGCTGGCGGTGCAAGCCAAGCCGCTCGCACTGACGAGCATGGCCTGGAACTATTCCGGCAGCTACTCGCTTGGCGGGCGCCGCGGTACGGTCTCTTTCGCAGTTTCGCGCGGCATTCGCCCCGGCATGTGGGAGGGGACGGCTGTGATCAACGGAAAATCCATGTACAGCAATGGTATTACCCAGACTGACGGAACCATGGTGGTAAATTTTTTCACCCTCGATGCCAATTTCAATCAGGTGCCGGTGGCTACAATGCGCGGAACGTTCAGTCCCGATTATCTGATCTTCAAGGGATCGTTCGTAATGCAAGGGAGGACAGGCACAGCCAGTTTGAAGGCAAAATAGCCCCACCCAAAAAAACAGCCGCACAATAGCGGCTGTTTTTCATTCCAGAAATGAAAGCAGGATGCGGGCTGTTTGTTCTGGCTCGGTCTGCGGCATGGAGTGATTCGCGTGGATGACCACGTCGCGGGAGGCTGGGCGCTTCGGCGTGGCGGTGATCAGGTCTTCGCGGCCCCACACGAACAGGGTCGGCGCCTCGGCCGGGACGGTGAACGGGGTTGCCCCATGGCCGGGCAAAGAACGCAGGGTGGCCTTCAACACGTCCACGGGTTGGGAGGTGATCTCGGCATGCCACGCCGGGACGAGTGGATTCGATCTTAGATTGAAGCCAAGCAGTTGGATCAGGAAACGCATGCGCCACCCCGAAAGGATCCACGAACCGATGGCTGGGAAACGCGCATCGAAACGATCGGCAAAGTGCAAGCCCAGTGCTCCGGGCGCGTGAGTCTGGGCCGGGCAGAGGAAGGCGACGCGGTCCACGCGGGAGGCGTGCGTTTGGAGGTAGGCTTCCGCCACGCGGGAACCGGTGGAGTAGCCAACCACGTGCCAGCTCTCGAGGCCAAGGGAGGCACGCAGGGAGTCTAATGCGTCCACGGCCTCAGCCAGATAGGAGGAGGGGCGAAGCGGAAGGGGGGAGAGGCCAATGCCCGGCAGTTCCACTTCGATGCAGGTGAAACGGTCCGAGAGGTGCGGGCGAAGCTCATCCCAAATATGAAATGAGATCCCAAAGCCGTGCAAGAGTAACAGGGCCGGTCCGCGACCGTGAGTCTGATGGTTTAGCATGCAGGTTGGTTGTTCGGTGAAGACGCGCTTAGGCCTGCGGGGCAGTTTGTTGCGGTGGCTGCCAAAGCAGGAATGCCTGCCAGATTCCGATGATCACGCTGAGCAATATGGAGGCGCCTTCGAACACAGGGAAGAGGTAAACGAAAAGGGAAAAGGATCCGGCCAGCAAATAGAAGCCGCTCAAGGCGCGAGGCAGGAGGCGTGTGGTCCAGCCGGCAGAACCAAGCAGGAGGAAGGTCCACCCCAAAAAATGGAAGCCCATGGAATTCATTCCGCTTACAAGCGTGGACCAGACCGCGAGAACGGTGATGGAGTTTTCCAAACCCAGTTCGGGATGCGCAAGGTGATACTGGCGGTTGGCAGCCCGAATGAAGGCCACCGCCGCCAACCCTACCGCGGAAAGGATGGCGGCCAGTAAAGCCAGGTCCATGCGGCGCGGTGCGTTTTTGCCGAGGTGTTCACGCATGGTATACGTGAGCGTGACCAACCCAGCCGCAAGAATGGGGCCGTAGAGAAAATCAGCAAGGCCATAGGCAAAGATGCCGAGAGCGTTGCGCAGGTTGCCGAGCAGGTAGATCATTGGGGCGACGAGGAACGATATCGCCAGCAAGAAAGAGGCGAGCCCGCCCCATTTATTGAGTGTCATGGCTTGTTCTCCGGTCTGCAGGATCACCGCCCTGCCTGTAGGGCAGTTGGTTGAGCCAGTATATCCTTATTTGGCAGGGACTGCAGCCATGCCTCGGTCTCGTCTGGGGTTTGGAAACGCAGCAGGTGAATGTGTTTGAATTGCGCTTGGGCAAGCAGTTCGGGGTATTCGCGCTTTCGCTTCCAGTACGTTTTGAACAGCCAGTGGATCAATGAATCGGGCGACCAGAGTTTGAAATGCACCCAGAGCGTTTCGTAGTTGGTGCCCCAGAGCAGTTCACGCGTCCACCAGCGCTTGACGGTGCGTTTGGTGAGTTTCCAGAAGATCCACCAGAACGGATAATCCAGCCAGATGGCGAGGTCAGCCCGGGTCCAGACCAGGTCGCGCGCGATGTGGTAACTTCCGGCCACGATCCAGCGATCCGCTTCGAGCGCCGCATGGACGCGCGCGAGGAAGATTTCGTCGGGTACTTCTTTCCAGCCGGGTTCGAAGTGAAAGGCGTCGAGTTCGACCCATGCAAGACCGAGCCTTTCCGCCAGCCGTTTAGAGAATGTGGATTTGCCCGAGCTTGTGGTGCCCAGCATGATGATCCGCGAGTATGGGAACGGCGTCATGTCAGGAAAATTTTCCGTGGACATTGGTGCATGGGCAATCCTGACAAGCCTGTGCCTGTTTGGCCGTCTTTGTTCGATGGAAGAACGCGGCTAATTCTTCAAAGTCCGCGATCGTGCGGATCGAGGCTTCCCCCTTCGCCTTCGCATGCTCACCGATGACCTCGGTAAACCTTTCTTGATCTCCAGGATGCAGTTCTGCGTTTCTAGATCATTCCATTCATCCAGTCCTGGGGATATTCCAAGCAAATGTATTTGGCTGTACACCCGCTCGTGAGGGGCAGAGACGATGGATGTCGCCATCGTTCATAAAACGCGAAATTTCAGGTGAACTCTACCCCCAGGCAGATCCATTACACTTATTCTTTCCAGTTGGATGGAAGTGACATCAAGGGCTTCAAAGAGTCGAGTTCCCCCTCCAAGCAGTACTGGAATGATATCAATCTGGAGTTCATCTACAAGCCCGGCTTGTATGCATTGGCGGATGACGCTCGCGCCGCCGATCACTGAAACGTCTCTGCCCCCTGCGGCTAATTTTGCCTGTTCGATCGCGCTTTCGACCCCGTCTAATACAAAAGTAAAGGATACCTTTTCGGTTGGCCTGGGCTGCGGGGTTGGGACGGTGTGGGTCAGGACAAAAATCGGCACCTGGAATTCGTAATCAATGTACCAGTCGGGGTCTTCAGCCATCGAAAAAGTGTTTTTACCCATAAGCACTGCCCCCGTATTTTCTATGGACTCTTTATAGGGTTCCGTATTTTGATAGCTCTCGAAGTCGGAGTATAAAGCGGCCACACTGCCGTTGATATCATTTATAAACCCATCGAGAGACATCGTCATTCCTGCAATTACTTTCGCCATATTAAAATCCTTTACTGCTATTTATAAATAAACTCCCGTTGCCGTGCGCTGGTGGTGCGCGAGTGAGAGTGGAGGTTGCTTGAAAATGGGCAAGGCCCAACCTATATTTTGGCCTGCGGATGTTTGGAAGAGGTCTACACCTTGGACGTTTAGGGTTTGATTTTACCCGAAGGCACTTGGATGGAGAGATGAAACGATAGTTTTTCGCTCCTGAAGGATAGAAAACAGCGCCCCGGACGGGGACGTCAGAGGCGCTTGCAGTGAGATGGTTACCTGGGAAGAGTGTAATCTTTACGGACTGGGGACCAATTTCCACATCTGGCCGGTGGCGTTCGTGCAGGCGCTCATGAAAGCTGCGCCGCCCATGTCGCCGCCTGCATTGTTGCCTTCCAGACATTTGTTTTCTGCTTCCAAAAGCCGTGTCTGTAAGAGATAGTAGCCGTCACCCAGGGGGACCAACTTCCACATCTGTCCGGTGGCGGGATTTGTGCAGTCGTTCATGAAGGCCGCGCCACCTGCCATGCCGCCGCCGACATTATTGCCTTCCAGGCATTTGTTTTCCGTTTCCGAACCCTGTGTCTGTAATAGATAGTAGCCATCGCCAGCGGGGACCAACTTCCATATTTGGCCGGTGGCGGGAATCGTGCAGTCATGCATGAACGCCGCGCCGCCCATGTCGCCGCCTATGTTGTTGCCTTCCAGACATTTGTTTTCCGCTTCCAAAAGGCGTGTCTGTAAGAGATAGTAGCCGTTGAATTCCGAAGCGACATTTTCCACTGGCGTTGAAACAGGCACGCTGGTGGCAGTGCTCGCCACGACTGTCGGTTCTGGAGCTGTGGTAGCAGGCGCGCTGGTGGGAGTGTTCGCCGATTGCTCCGTGGATGTGGCAGGCGCGTTGGTGGGAGCACTCGCCACGGCTGTTGGTTCTGTTTCCGTGGGATTAAGTTGGAATGGATCAAAGATGCTGAAATAGATCAGCGCCATCCCGATGATGGCTAAAATGAGGCGGGGGAATTTTTCCGATACTGCGGGTAATTCGATGGCGGCGATTTTTATTTCCTTCCCGATGACGGCCGCTAGTATGAGAACGACACCAAGGGCAAATGACAGTAAGGCGATCGAGTTCAGATCCATGGCATTCTCCTAAAAGGTTTAATCTTTGTAACAATAAGCCGATTTGTTCTCAGCGATTCTTGAGTGGCAAAAGGATCTTCAAGAATCGCTCTCCTAGGCAATCGCCCCATTTTACAGTATTTTGATGCGCATTGTGCCCCGAGAATAGGTGATGGTAATTTGTACACCGGTGATCATGACTCGTGCTGATTTGCCCAACGCTGGGGTAGGGACGGCGAAGCCGTCCAACCAGAAAAATGCTAAGGCCTAGAAAACTGCTTGAGATTGCCGCAGAATCCCCAGCGTCAGGTGCACGCTTTGT
>CAYNQA010000157.1:0-7317 GCA_964399225.1 uncultured Anaerolineaceae bacterium | reverse complement strand
GTTAAAAGCAACTAACACTTCATCGCGGAGATCGCCAATGAAAAAGAATCAAACCAAAGCCGAGATCCTGGCAGAACTGGAAACCGCCCAGAAACGGATCGCCGAATTGGAATCCATGCGGGGGAACGAAAACGATGATCGCTTTGCCAGCATCTTTCGTGCCAGTCCCTCGCAAATGGCACTGACTGACTCCACCAACGGGAAATATGTGGAAGTGAATGAAGCCTTCCTGCAGACCCTTGGCTTCTCGCGTGATGAGATCATCGGCAAGACCGCCACCGAACTCGGTTTGTTTGTTGACCCCGCCCAACGCGCCGAATTGCTTCAGCGCATGTCGGCGCAGGGGTACTTGCGCGATGAGTATGTGCAGGTGCGGGCGAAATCGGGAGCGATGCATCACGGCATTTTCTCGGCGGAATATATTTCCTCGCAGGGACACCGGCTTTTGTTGACGGTGATGAACGATGTCACTGAAAAGATCGAGGCTGAAAATCGCTGGCGCTTTGCCCTTGAAGGCGCGGGCGATGGGGTGTGGGATTGGAACGCCAAAACCAACACGGTGTTGTTCTCACGCCAGTGGAAGGCGATGTTGGGATACGACGAACACGAGATCGGCGACTCGCTGGATGAGTGGTCCTCCCGCGTTCATCCAGACGACCTGGCTGCCACCATGGAACAGGTGAATGCGCATTTGCAGGGGCAAACGCCCGTCTACGTCAGTGAGCACCGTGTGCGGTGCAAGAACGGAAGCTATAAATGGATCCTCGATCGGGGCAAGGTGATCGAACGGGACAACGATAATAAACCGCTGCGTGTCATCGGCACACACAAAGATATTACCGAGAGAAAGGAAGTGGAAGCACAAAGGGAGGCTGCACTTGAAAAGTTACGTATCAGCGAGGAACGTTATCGCAGTCTGATCGAGAATATGAATGAAGCGGTCATGGAGGTGGATGAACAGGGAAACTACTGCTACCTCAGTCCCAGCTATGCCAACTTGATCGAAGGCCCCGCGGAAAGCGACCTGGGAAAATCGTCCATCGAACGTGTCCACCAGGAAGACCTGCCCATATTGGGCGAAGCCCGGCAAGCCATGCAAAATGACACCCTGCCTGCCGCCATCTACCGAGTTAAAACCGATACGGGGCATTGGCGCTGGGTGGAAACTTCCGGCCGGGTGTATACGATGCCCGATGGAAGCCGCCGCGCGATCGGAGTCACGCGCGATGTAACCCGCCGCAAACTGGCCGAAGACAAACTGCGTGAAAGCGAACAGCGCTTCTCGCGGATCTTTCATTCCAATCCCGCTGTGCAGTTGATCGTGGTCGCCGAGAGCGGCATCATCCTGGATGCCAATGAATCGTTCTGCCTCCAAACGGGGTTTGCACACACCGAATTGATCGGGCGGCCCGCGAGTGAATTGGGGTTTTGGCAGAACTCGGAACAGGAACAGGAGATCGTTCAAAGCTTGCAGGCAGGCCAGCCTGTCTCGGATATCGAGATCGATTTCCGGAACAAATCGGGCGCATCCCACACTATGCTGGCATCGTTTGAACCGATTACGATCAACGGCGTTCCTTGCATTCTTTCGAGCGCCGTAAATATTACCGAGCGGAAGCAGGCGGAACGCGCCCTGGCTAAAAGCGAAAACCAGTATCACTCACTGATCGATGCATTGGATGTGAGCCTGTGCCGATGGCATCCCGACACCACCCTGACTTTCGCCAATGCGAAATACAAGGCGATCTTTGGCGTTCAAGGTGATGCGACAGGGCAAAAATGGGTCAACTTCCTTCCCGAAGATTCGCGTGCCTCCACCCTGGCGTTTTATGAGGAACTGTCAGCATCGCCGAAGCCGGTCACGTATGAACACCCCGTTACTGTGGAAGGTGGAATCGTCCGCCATTATCAGTGGATCGACAGCCCGATCCTCGACGAGCAGGGCAGGGTGATCGAATTCCAATCGGTCGGCGTTGATGTAACAGAGCGGAAGCAGGCGGAGGAAGCCCTGGCGGTCAGCGAAGCGCAGCTCAAAGACCTGCTAAATGCCACCCCCGATGCGATGGTCATTATCAACCCGGAGGGCAAAATTATCATGATGAATGCCCAGACGGAAAATTTGTTTGGGTATTCAACCGGGGAGATGGTCGGCAGAACGGTTGAAAAATTAATGCCCGAAGAGTCGCGCGGCAAACACGAAGAGAACCGCGCCCGCTTTATGGAGCAACCAGGTTCGGTCACCGCTGGCGTGGAACGCACCATCCATGCCCTGCGGAAGAATGGTGAAAGATTCCCCGCCGAGATCAGCCTCAGTCATCATAAAACCGCGCGAGGCGAGGACGTTGTCTTATGCGCTGTACGCGATGTGACGAAGCAAAAACGTTATGAGGAATTGATCGCCGTCCAGCGCGACCTGGCCCGTCTTACCAGCGCGCACCTGCCTCAGGAAGAGGCATGGAAGGCCTGTCTTGAGGCAGCCATCCGTGTTTCCGGGCTGGATTGCGGCGGCATTTACCTGTTCGAAGAGCGTGCCCATCGGTTTGAACTTGTCTCGCATCTTTTCTTGAGCGCTGAATTTGTGAGCGCGGTTGCGCAGTTTGCGGAAGAAACACCCAGCGCGAAAATGATCCTTTCAATGAGCGCAAATTACTTCACTGAAACGGACTTGCTTGTTCAGGCGTATCATGCCAAAGAAGGCATCCGCTCTGTGGCATCCATTCCCGTTCAGCATAATGGGCGGGTCATTGGCTGTTTGAATATTGCTTCACGCGCGCATGAAAGTATTCCCGCTCATGCCCGCGAAGCGCTGGAAGCCGTGGCCTTGGAGATTGGGAACGTGCTTGCCCACCTGAAAGTGGAAGCTGACTTGGATGCCAGCCAGAAGCAATTAAGTCAGGCGCTTGTCGCCGCGCGTATGGGAACATGGCGATACGATATCGCCAGCGGCCGCACCAGCTGGTCGCCGGAAGCCGCGAGTATCTTTGGCATCCAACAAGAAGAGAACGACATCAGCTCGGTGTTGAAGCGGATCCATCCCGAAGATCGGAGCCTGGCGATCGCCGCCCTTCAGGAATCCCTGGATAGCAAGCGGCTCTTAAATAATGAATACCGCATGTTTGACGACGATGGCAATATCCATTGGATCACAAACTACGGGCACATTGAGTCCGACAAGGATGGCAACCCAACCGCGATCGTGGCACTGATCCAGGATGTCACCGAGCGCAAATCGATGAACGAGAAACTTCGCCAAAGCGATGAGCGGTATCAGCAGTTCATTGCCCTCGCGTTCGAAGCCATCTCGCGCACCGAGTTCGATGAACCGATTGACACGTCCCTGCCGGTGGAGGAACAGATCGACCTGATCTATCAAAACGCCTATATGGCGGAATGTAATCAGGCCATGGCAAAAATGTATGGAACAACCGTGGACGCATTCCTTGGCGTCCGCTTGATCGACTCCCATGGCGGAAAGGATAACCCGATCAATCGCGCGGCGTTTAAAAAATTCATTGAGGCAGGGTATCAATCCGTGGACGATGAAACCGTCGAGGTTTCCGCCGATGGCCGGGAGATCTGGTTCCGGAGCAACACGATCGGCGTGGTTGAGAATGGAAAGCTTGTGCGTCTGTGGGGAACCGCCATCGAAGTCACAGAACGGAAAAAAGCCGAGACCAGCCTGCGCGAAAGTGAGGAGCGCTTCCGCAGTTTCATTGAGCAGTCCACAGACGGCTTCTACCTGACGGATGAAGAAGGCCGCATGATCGAGTGGAACAGGGCGCTCGAAAAAATTTCAGGCATAAATCGTGAACAAGCCCTGGATATGCCGATCTGGGAAATCCAACAAAGCTTATCGACACCTGAGCAAAAAACATTCGGTAATCAGCTGAAGGATGTTTTGCAAGGGATTTTGCAAAGCGGACAATCATCATTCTTTGGGCGCCCCAACGATGCGGAAGTTATATCGCAGGATGGCGTCCGCAAGGTCATTCAGCAGACATCCTTCCCCATTTATACCGGCAGAGGATTCCGCCTTGGCGCCATCGTGCGCGACATCACCGAGAGCAAACGCATCGCGCGTGAACTGGAAGCGGAAACCATCCGCAGGCGGATCCTCTTCGACGAATCGCCCGACGGCATTCTGATCATCGACCCAAAAACAGCAGGGTTCAGCGAGTTCAACGCCACAGCGCACACTCAATTGGGTTATACCCGCGAGGAGTTTGCCCAATTGCACATCTACGATGTGGAAGTAAAGGAAAGCGCCGAAGAGACCCAAGCCCACATCCGCGAAGTGGTGAAAAACGGCAAAGGCGACTTTGAAACCCTGCAACGCACCAAAGATGGCGAGATCCGCAATGTCCACGTTACTGCGCAGGTAGTGGAGATTCTCGGGGAGCCGGTTTACTACTGCACCTGGCGTGACATTACCGAACGAAAGCGGGCCGAGGCAGCCCGCCGCGAAAGCGATGACCGCTATCACCTGCTCTTCGAAACAATGGCACAGGGTGTGGTCTTCCAGGATGCAGATGGGAGCATCATTCAGGCCAACCCGGCTGCAGAGACGATCCTCGGCTTGACCATCGACCAAATGCAGGGCCGCAACTCGATCGACCCGGAATGGCATTCCATCCGGGAAGATGGGTCTGTGTTCCCCGGCGAGGAGCACCCCGCCATGGCCGCGTTGCGAAGCGGAGAAAAGGTCCGCAATGTCATCATGGGTGTCTTCAACCCTGCCCAACGTTCGTACCGCTGGATCAATATCAACGCCGTGCCGAGATTTGTCAATGGCGGTGAGCGTCCCTACCAGGTTTACGCCACCTTTGAGGACATCACCGAGCGCAAACAAGCTGAAGCGAAATTGCGCGAGAGCGAGCAAAAATACCGCGACCTGTTCAATGGCATGAACGACACCATCTGGGTGATCGATCCCGACATGAATATCCTGGATGTGAACAACGCCGCGTCGGCTGCTTTGGGATATACCCGCGAAGAATTGCTTGCCATGAAGGTCCCGCAGGTCGATGCGTCCCTCAGTACCGCCCAGATCGGTGAAAAAATAAAAAGCACTTCCAGCGAGAATGACCAGGTGTTTGAGACAAAGCACCTCACCAAAGACGGCCGGGCTTTGCCGGTCGAGGTCAGTTCCAGCCTGGTTTCCTATCAAGGTCGCCCGGCGATCATGGGAATTGCCCGCGATATTACTGAGCGCAAGGCCGCCGAGGAGAAACTGCTCCTTGCAGAAAGACGTTACCGCGCCTTGATCGAAAACGCGCCGGACGGTGTGGTGCTGATCGACATTAACGGCAGGTTCAAGTATGCCAGCCCCTCGGTGGAACGGATCTTTGGTTATACAAAAGATGACCTGCCCTATTGCGATTCCACCGCCATGACCCATCCGGAAGATCTGCCCTTCGTTCTGCCTGAGTTGGCAAAGTTAATTGAACAGCCGGGCTGCACCCCCACGGTCCAATACCGCTTTAAACACAAGGACGGAGAATGGCGCTGGATCGAAAGCACATTCAGCAACCTGCTTGCCACGCCCAATGTGGAAGCGATCATCATCAACTTCCGCGACATCCACGAACGTAAACTGGCAGAAGAGGAGTTGAAAAAAAGCCAGGCGCTCTTGAAAGAAGCCCAGCGTATTGGGCGCATTGGTCACATGGAATGGAATGGAAAAGACTCTTCATTGATCTGCTCTGATGAAATTTACAATATTCTGGACCTGCCCCCGGGAACGGTCATCACCCAAAGCGTCATCGCTGGAATGATGCGCCCCAGCGAGGTGGAACGGGTCCGCAATCTGGATCTGCTCACCGTCCAGAAACAGGGCAATATGGATTATGAGTATTGCATCCTGCGGAAAGACGGCTCTGAACGCTGGGTTCACCAGATCGGGAATGTGACCTATGACGAAAACGGTCTGCCGATCCGCATGATGCTGATCGTGCAAGACGTGACCGAAAGGCGGCAGGCCGAAAATACCCTGAGTGAAAGCCGGTTGCGCCTCGAGATGGGATTGAAGGGCGCCAACGCCGCCATGTGGGATTGGAACGTGAAGACCGGCGAAACTGTCTTCAACGACCGCTGGGCTGAGATCATCGGTTACACCTTGAAAGAGTTGGAGCCCATCAACATCCACACCTGGGCAGGCCTGTGCCACCCGGAGGATCTAAAGAAGTCAAACGCGGCACTCGCGGCGCACTTTGCCCGCGAAACCGACTATTACGAAGTCGAAGCCCGCATGAAGCACAAGGATGGTTCGTGGGTGTGGGTGATCGACCACGGTAAGGTGATGGAATGGGATGCGGAAGGCAAACCGGTGCGCATGTTCGGCACGCACCTGGATATCACCGAACGAAAACGCAGCGAGCAAACGACGCAGGCCATCCTGCGATTGAGCGAATTATCCAATGAAACGCACGACCTGGACAGCTTGATGCGTTCCACATTGGACGAAGCCGAGGTGCTGACAGACAGTCAGATCGGTTTCTTCCACTTTGTGGACGAGAACCAAAACTCCATCAGCCTGCAAGCCTGGTCCACGAATACGATTGAGACCCTGTGCGGCGCCGAAGGGAAGGGCCAGCATTACCCTGTGGAACAAGCCGGGGTGTGGGCAGACGCCATCCGCGACGGAAAGCCGTACATTTATAACGATTACAAAAGCCTGCCGCATCGGCGCGGACTGCCCGCAGGGCATGCGCCCGTCTCGCGTTTGGCCATCCTGCCGATCAAGCGGAACAACCTGGTCGTTGCCGCGTTGGGAGTGGGGAACAAGCCGCGCGATTACAACGAGCATGACGTGGCCATGCTCATGCGCCTGGCCGAGGCGGTCTTCGATATCATCATGCGGAATCGAGCCGAAACGGCTCTGCGCCAGAACGAAGAGCGGCTGCGCACCGTGGCCGATTTCACCTACGAAATGGAATTCTGGCTGGATGAAAACCAAAACCTGCTCTACATGTCGCCATCCTGCCAGCGCATCACTGGATACAGCCGTGAAGCATTTTTGCATCAGCCTTCCCTGCTGAAATCCATCATCCATCCTGCCGACCATCCACTCTTCGAGCTTCACCAAAAAGAGGAATTCAGCCAACCCGAATCCTGCTCGTTCGATTTCCGTATCATCACCGCCGAAGGCAAAACCCGCTGGATCAACCACACCTGCCAGATTGTCCGCTCTGCTGCCGGGCTTTCGCGCGGCAGACGCGTAAGCCATCGCGACATCACCGAACGCAGAGAGGCGGACCAGAGGTTGCGCGAGCAGGTGGAAGATATGGCCTTGGTCAACGCGCTGAATGATGCCGCCAA
>CAYNQA010000156.1:0-7379 GCA_964399225.1 uncultured Anaerolineaceae bacterium | reverse complement strand
AGGTCGATATCGGGCATGGAGATACGGCCCGGGTTGAGGAAACGTTCGAAGATCAGGTCGTGCGTGATGGGGTCCACAGGCGTGATCTCGAGACAGTAGGCCACGATGGATCCCGCTGCCGAACCGCGCGCGTTGTACCAGATCCCATTTTCTTTTGCGAAGCGGCACAGGTCCCACACGATCAGGAAGTACGCATCGAAGCCCATCTCGTGGATGACCTTCAATTCATAATCGAGTCTTTCGCGGACCTTCGGGCTGCTCTCGTCGTTGCCGTAGCGTTTCCTCGCCCCGGCCTCGCACAGCGCACGCAGGTACGTGTCCGCACTGTGACCGTCCGGCACGGGGAACTCCGGCAGGTGATACCCCTGAAAGTCGAGGTTGACGTTACAGCGTTCCGCGATCAGAAGCGTATTGCTGAGCGACTCGGGCACCTCGGCAAACAACCGCGACATCTCTGCCGGCGAGCGCAGGAAGTACGAGTCGTCGGTCATCCTCATGCGGTCGGGGTCGGCCAGTGTGGAGTTGGTCTGGATCGCGAGCAGCACATCCTGCAGGCGCGAGTCATCCTGGTTGATGTAGTGCACGTCATTGGTCGCGAGGTATTTCGCGGAATAGCGCGCGCCAAGCTCGAGCAGTTTCTTGTTGAGATCGGTGATCTCTTTGATGTTATGTTGCTGCAATTCCACGAAGAAACGGTCCGGGCCAAAGACATCGTGGTACCAGTTCCAGCGCCGCACGGCCTCCTCCGGATTCTCGTACAGCAGGGCGCGCGGAATTTCAGCGGACATGCAGCCTGTGGTACAGATCAATCCCTCGGAATATTTTGCCAGCAGGTCATGGTCAATGCGCGGATAATAATAGAAGCCCTCCTGCTGGGCGAGTGAAGCCAGCTTGAGCAGGTTCTTGTAACCGGTCTCGTTCTCCGCAAGCAGGAGCAGGTGCGAGGAGGTGCGATCGAGCTTCGAGTCCTTGTCCTTCATCGTGCGCGCGGCCATGTACGTCTCGAGGCCGATGATCGGCTTGACCCCCGTCTCTTTGGCCGCTTTGTAAAAATCGATCACGCCAAACATGGTCCCGTGGTCCGTGATGGCGACCGCGGGCATGTCCATCTCCTTGACGCGTTTGACCAGCTTCTTGATATTCGAGAAGCCGTCTAGGAGAGAGTATTCGGTGTGAACGTGGAGGTGGGCGAAGGACATGTTTGGTCTGGTGGTCCGGTGATCGAATAGTCGCGTGGACAGTGACAAAGCGACCATTTGACTACATGACGATACGATTACGCGGATTATAGCACGCGTGTTCGGAGATTCGATGGGCGCCGGGCTTAAAAATTATGGATTGAAATGTTTATGAAACTCAAATTTTCGTTTCAACCCGCCATGCTATAATCCCCGCCCATGCTAAAAGGAATCGTAAAACTTTTCGGCGGGGACCCGCACAAGAAGACGATGGAAGCGCTCTTCCCGGTCGTCGACCAGGTCAACGCCCTCGAACCCGAATTCGAAAAACTGACAAATGAAGAAGTGCGCGCCAAGACGGACGAGTTCCGCGAGCGCCTTCAGGCCGGCGAGACGCTCGACGACCTCCTGCCCGAAGCCTTTGCCACCGTCCGCGAGGCCGCCAAGCGCACCATCCGCCTGCGCCACTACGATGTGCAGTTGATCGGCGGCGCCGTGCTGCACCGCGGCGAGATCGCCGAGATGCGCACCGGTGAAGGCAAGACCCTCGTCGCCACCATCCCGGTCTACCTCAATGCACTGACCGGCAAAGGCGTGCATCTCGTCACGGTCAATGATTACCTTGCCCGCCGCGATGCACGCTGGATGGGCCCCATCTATCACTTCCTCGGCCTCTCTGTGGGAATTCTGCAAATGGCCGCCGTGACCGAGAACGGCAAGAAAGCCTTCCTCTACGACCCCGAAAAAGAATCACCGCACGAAGACCAGCACCAACTGCGTATGGTGGACCGTGTCGAAGCCTACGCCGCCGACATCACCTACGGCACGAACTCCGAGTTTGGCTTCGATTACCTGCGCGACAACATGGCCATGCGCCTCGACGGACGCGTCCAGCGCGGGCACCACTTCGCGATCGTGGACGAAGTGGACAACGTGCTCATCGACGAAGCGCGCACCCCGCTCATCATCTCCGGTCCCGCCTCGGGCGACCTCGAGTGGTACACAAAGATGGCGCAGGTCGTCAAGCAACTGCGCGCCGAAGACTACGAGGTCAACGAGAAGGATCGCTCTGTCACATTGACCGAGGTCGGCCTTTCCCATGTGGAGCAACTCCTCGGTCAGCAACTGCAAGACCCCGACCGCCCCGAAGACCTCAACCCCGAACAGGCGCGCCTCATGGGCTACCTTGAACAGGCTCTGCGCGCCCAGCACCTCTTCCGCCGCAATCGCGAATATTTGGTACAGGCGGGCAAGGTCATCATCGTGGACGAGAACACCGGCCGCCTCATGCCCGGACGTCGCTGGAGCGATGGCCTGCATCAGGCTGTCGAGGCCAAGGAAGGCGTGCGCATCGAGCCGGAGAGCGTCACCTACGCCACCATCACTTTGCAGAACTACTTCCGCATGTACGAGAAGTTGGCGGGCATGACCGGCACTGCGCTGACCGAAGCTGAAGAGTTCAACAAGATCTACAAACTCGAAGTCACACCGATCATCACCAATCTCGAAGACCAGGCCACGCGCAACGAAGCCCCGCTGGTGGAAGTGAAGAGCAAGGACGAGGAAGGCTACCCCGTCACCTTCTTTGCCCGCCGCGACGACAAGGCGCAGATCCCGGTCTACTGGCGCCGCAAAGATTACCCAGACATCATCTATCGCACCGTTGAAATGAAACTCCGCGCCGTGGTGCAGGAGATCGTCCGCTATCACGTGTTGGGACGCCCGCTCCTGATCGGCACCACCTCCGTGGAAAATTCCGACGCCCTTGCCTCCCGCCTCCGCGCGGACCCGGTGCGGCGTCTCCTGCAGGTGCTGCTCATCCGCAACCTGTGGTTTGAAAAGAACAAACGCGAAGAGGATGGCCGTCTCGTTGCCGACCTCGAACCGCTCTATCAGCCCCTCGAAAAACTCGACCCATCCTTCCTGCGCAAGTTTGCCGCGCCCCTCGGCCTGACGAGCATCAACCTCGAAGAGTCCGAGAATCTCTCGCGCCTGCTCGGCATCCTGGCGCTGGGCGAAGAACACGCCGCCCGCTTGAAGATCGTCATGTCTGCCGGGGTGCAGCACAAGGTCTTGAACGCGCGCAAGCACACCGAAGAAAGCATCATCATCGCTGGAGCAGGCGCATTCGGCGCAGTGACCATCGCCACTTCGATGGCCGGCCGCGGCGTGGATATCAAACTCGGCGGCGAGATCAACGAAACCGACGTGGCCTTTGCCAAGGATTTCCTGCACAGCGCCGGTGTGAAGAACCCCTATGGCATGTCCAATACCGAGGCGCTGCAGTCCCTGCTCTCCTATATCGTCCGCGACGAAAACTTTGGCCTCAGCTCCGAAGGCAACTCGATGGAATTCTTCGCCCGCGTGCGCGCCGCCCTCATGCAAAAATACGGCCGACCCGGCGGGGATGATTGGTCGCAGCTTTCCAATATTCTCTACACCAAACTCGGCATCGGCCTGAAAGCCTCCGAGAGTCTCGCCGCGTTCTGGCGGCACACCGAACAGGAACGCATCGTGCGCGCCCTCGGCGGGTTGGCGGTCATCGCCACCGAGCGCCATGACGCGCGCCGCATCGACAACCAGTTGCGCGGCCGCGCCGCGCGCCAGGGCGACCCCGGCTCCTCGCGCTTCTACCTCTCCATGCAAGACGACTTGATGCGCATCCAGGGCGGCGAGCAGGTCAGCAACATGATGACCCGCCTGCGCGTGGACGATGCCATCCCGCTCGAAGCGCGCGTGGTGAGCAACATCATCGAACAGTCACAGCACCGCGTGGAGGGCGCCAACTTCGACGTCCGCAAGCACCTGCTCGAATATGATGACGTGCTCAACAAGCAACGCACGCAGATCTACGAACAGCGTGACCGCATCTTCACCAAGGAAGACCTGCGCGATGACGTGCAGGAAATGCTCGAGGCCGAAGTCCGCAAACGCGTGGAAACCGCCTTCGAAGACGAGGAAGGACCGTGGCGTTTGATGGCCTGGCTGGACCAGGTGCAGCCTCCGTTTCCGGTCGGCGAGGCTGGACTGTTCCCCTCCTACACGCTGAAGCTGATCCTCTCCGAATTCGCTTCGAGCGCCGACCCCAAAGCGGGTGCCGCCGAACTGGCCCGGCGCGCCCTCGAGATCGAACACGATCACACCCGGCGCGCCATCGAAGCCGCCGTCACCCGCGCCTCGGAGGCGCTGGATAAGCAGATCGCCGAACGTGAAGACCTGCTCGATACGTTCTTCTCCGGCATCAACGACTCCGAGGAGCCGCGCAAACCCCTGCAGATCCTCGAGGAAATGCAATCGCTCATGCGCCTGCCCATCAAACTGGATCCCAACCAACAGCGCGCGCTGGTCAACGACCCTGCTTCGGTCAAGGAAGCGGTTGCCGAGATGGTCAGCGAACAGTTGATCGACCTGGGCATGAGCCGCCTGGTGGGAGGCGTGGAAAACCGCCTGGGTGAGTCTCTTGGCATTTCGAAGAACGACGCCGCCGAACTCTCGTGGGATGAACTGGTTGCGCTGGTCAACGAACGCAGTGTTGCTGTGCTCACGCGCCAGCGTGAACGGCTGGTGGGCGCGGGCGGGCAGATCGTCCGCGACGCCGAGACGTTGATGCAGCGCGAACCGCTCACGAACGATGCCGCGCGCCTGCGCATGCTGCTCTCGCTTTCGCAGGGCGTGCGCAACGCCTTCGATGCAAAGACGCACCGACCGGTCAAACAGGTCTATCAGCGTTTTGGATACAGCTTCCTGGCCGCCGAATTGCTCGAAGGCCGCGAGGCGGAGGATGTGGTCGAGGAGATCCTCGTCCACCTCGAGCAGGCCGAAGAAGGTCTGGCCACCCTGTGGGGGCGGGAGGAACTTCAGCGACGCGGCGAGCCGCTCGAGGGTCAGGATGAAGCGAAGGCGCGCGAGACCGGTCTGCGCCTGCTCAATGAGGCGCACCGTCGCCTGTTGCTTTCCGCGATCACCGAGTTGTGGGTGGATTACCTGACCCGTATCGAGGCCCTGCGTGTTTCCATTGGGTTGGAGGCTTACGCTCAACGCGACCCGCTGGTACAATATAAGAACCGCGCGTCTGAGATGTTCCAAACATTATTGGAGGAGATCCGGGCCGTGGTGATGGGACGCCTGTTTGCGCACCAACGCCGCCCAACCATTGCAGTGCTCGACGATGCGGCAGCACCGGAACCGGCTCCCGACGCGCAAACCGAATCCGCGCCTGTGGGCGGAAAGAAAAAACGTAAACGTCACTAGGCTTATCGTTTCGATCTTTGCATTCGATGAATCCTGACACTGAAATCTTCCACAAATATCCCAAGGTGGATCTGCACCGTCATCTGGAGGGCACACTGCGCATCTCCACGATGCTTGATGTTGCGCGCAAGCACAGCATCACGGTGCCCGAAAGCCTGAGCGGATTGGTGCAGGTGCAGGACCGCGACCCCCTCACGTATCAAAACTTCCTTGCCAAGTTCAATACCCTGCGCTTGTTCTACCGCTCGCCGGATGTGATCCATCGCATCACGCGCGAGGCGGTGGAGGATGCCGCGAAGGATAATGTGCGCTATCTTGAACTGCGCTTCACTCCGGTGGCGCTCAGCCGCGCGGAACGTTTCCCTCTGCACGATGTGATGGAGTGGGTGATCTCGAGCGCGCGCGAGGCAGCAAAGAAATACAAGATGAAGGTTGGGTTGATCGCTTCGGTCAACCGCCACGAAAGCCCCGAACTGGCCGAACAAGTGGCCTGGCTGGCCGCTGAGCATGTGAACAAAGGCATGGTGGGCCTGGACCTGGCCGGGAACGAAGCCGAGTTCCCCTCCGCGCCGTTTATTGGCGTGTTCAAGGAAGCCAGGCAGGCTGGCCTGCACATTACCATCCACGCCGGGGAATGGGGACCCGGCAAGAATGTGCGCGAGGCCATCGAAGAATTGGGCGCGGAACGCATCGGTCATGGCGTGCGCGTGATGGAGGATGATTACACCATCCGCCTCGCCCGCGACCGCAAGACCACCTTCGAGGTCTGCGTGACCAGCAACCTGCATTCCGGCGTCTCGCCTGCGCCGGAGAAGCACCCTCTCAAAAGCATGGTGGACGCCGGCCTGAATGTGACCATCAACACCGACGACCCGAGCGTTTCGCGCATCACACTCAGCCATGAGTACCGCATCGCAACCGAACTCGGTCTATCAGTGGACACGCTCAAGCAGCGCATCGTGGCCGCCGCCGAAGCCTCGTTCCTGCCCGAGAAGGAAAAGGCAGACCTGGTCAAGGGCATCAAGAAAGAACTGAAACTGTAATTTCGAATACGGACCGAAAAGCACGCGAGGGTCGCAGGGAAATACTTTGCGCTCTTCGCGTGCTTCGCGGTAAAATCCCCAGACCAGCCGCAAAGCCAAATCACCACGAAGACCCGAAGGGTAGCAAAGGCGCTCCTTTGTACTTTTCGTGATTTTGTGGTGAAAATAAAACACGAAGACACCGAGACACCAGGACACAAAGGTTAACTTTGTGTCTTAGAGACTTTGTGCCTTTGTGGTAATTGCACCACACCACCAAAGGAGTTCCACATGAACGATCTATTTAAGTCCCGTGACGTATTGAACGTGGGAAAGAAACAATACGTCTACTTCCGGCTCGACGCGCTCGAAAAGGCCGGTCTCGCCAAGCTTTCCAAACTTCCCTATTCCATCCGCATCCTGCTTGAAGCCGCTCTGCGTCAGTGCAACGACAAGGAGATCACGCAGGAGGATGTGCGCAACATTGCCGCATGGACGCCGAAAGGCGCGCGCCCGGGCATCCCGTTCCTGCCGGGCCGCGTAGTGATGCAGGACTTCACCGGCGTGCCCGCGGTCGTGGACCTGGCCGCCATGCGCGCGGCCGTGGCCCGTCTCGGCGGCGACCCGAAGAAGATCAATCCGCTCGTGCCGGTCGACCTCGTCATTGATCACTCGGTGCAGGTAGATTTCTTCGCGACTGCCGACGCGCTCAACCGCAACACCGAGATGGAATTCCTGCGCAACAAGGAACGTTATGAGTTCCTCAAGTGGGGACAAAAAGCCTTCAGCAATTTCCGCGTTGTCCCGCCGATGACCGGCATCGTGCATCAGGTCAACCTCGAGAACCTGGCCGAGGTCGTGATGACCAAGGTTGACGGCAAGGACACGCTCGCCTTCCCCGACACGCTCGTCGGCACCGACTCGCACA
>CAYNQA010000155.1:0-7495 GCA_964399225.1 uncultured Anaerolineaceae bacterium | reverse complement strand
TGAAGCGAGGACGTGGCGCTCGAGGAGAGTCACGCCGAGGGAGAGTAAGCGCTTATAGATGCGCGATTGCTCGAGGGTGTATTCCGTCCAAGCGGAGATGGTGGCGGCGGGCGTGACGAGCGCCACGCGGCATCCGTTCTGCGCGAGCAACTCGGCGAGGACGCCGCCCATGTAGTAGTGATCGTCGTCGTAGAGGACGACGCGGCCTTGCGGGAGTTTGCCATTCATCAGGTCGTCGGGGGTGAAGATGTTGTGGGCGGCGATGGGCGTTTGGCGGGCGCGGCCGATTCCATCGCGGCGCCAGGTTGCGCCCGTGGCAATGATGACATCACGCGCGCCCGCTTCGAGCACGTCCGCGGCGGACATGGGACTGCCGAGGTACGGGAAGACGTTGGGCAGTTTCTCGATCTGCGTGACGCGCCAATCCACGACTCGACGCCACTCGGCGAGGCCAGGGAGCGCGCTCTCACGGACGACTCGCCCACCGAAGTCGCGCCCCGCGTCGGTCAGGATGACGCGATAGCCGCGTTGACCGAGGGCGCGCGCGGCTTCCAGTCCCGCGGGTCCCGCGCCGACGACGAGGATCTCCTTGTCGCTTTTCTTCGGCGCGATGATCTCGGGATGCCAGCCGCGCCGCCATTCTTCGCCCATGCTGGGATTTTGCGTGCAACGGATGGGCGTGAAGCGCAGGTCGCCGCTGACGCAGATGTTACAACCGATGCACTCGCGGATGTCTTCGATGCGCTCTTCTTTTATTTTGTTGGGCAGGAACGGGTCGGCAATGGAGGGACGCGCCGCGCCGATGAAGTCCATGACGCCGCGTTGAATGGCGGAGACCATCGCTTCGGGCGAGGTGTAGCGGCCCACACCGACAACGGGTTTCGTGGTGAGTTTCTTGACGAAGGAAATATATTTTTCTTGAAAGCCCGCTTTTTCAAAACGGCTGGTGGCCGAGTCGTTGTACCAGCCCGCGATGTTCACGTCCCACAGGTCAGGGAGTTCGGCGAGCATGGACACGATCTCGGGCGCTTCGCCGTCGTGAGTCATGCCTTCGTCGCCGAGCAATTGATCCACGGCAAAACGGAGGGCGACCGCGCACCTGTCGCCGACCGCGTCTTTGGTGTCTTCGATCAATTCCCTGAGAAATCTGACGCGGTTCTCGAGTGAGCCACCGTATTCGTCCGTGCGGTCGTTGTGCTTGGACAGAAGATGAAAGGCCAGCGTCATGCCGTGTGCGGCGTAACAATAGACAATGTCGAAGCCTGCTGTCTTGGCGCGCAGGGCGGCGTTGCGATGCCACTTGCGGACTTGTTTGAGGTCGTCCTTCGTGGCGGCGCGGGTCTGACCTGGCTCGAAGCCCGATCCGCCCGTGACGCTCATCGAGCGGGGAGCGAAGGCGGCCGCGCGCGAATACAGGTTGGAGGCGTCGTGGCTGTTGTAGGTCAGTTCGATGCCTGCCAGCGAGCCGTGCTTGTGGATCGAGTCCGCGATCAACGCGTAGGCGGGGATGTCGGCATCGTCCCACAGACGGCCTTCGAAGAACGGCGAGAGGTCGGTGGTGTGATGGATCTCGACTTCCTCGGTGCAGACCACGCCCCATCCGCCCTCGGCTTTGACCGAGCGCATGGCGGCATGTCCGCGCGGCATACGATGGCCGAATCCGTTGCAGTGAGGGACTTGGTAGAAGCGGTTCGGCGCGGTGACGGGTCCGATCTGGATGGGTTGGAAGAGGAGGGAGAAGGGGGAGGAGTTCATACGATGATTTTATCGCAGAGCAAAACCAATAATACAACTTGCAACATCGTGAAGCGGGTTCCCGATATGAAGGCGATACTTCTTGATATAATCCGCGAACCTCGCCACAAGGAAAAATCCCCGCATGAAATATCACATCCTGTTCTTGAATCTCGCCGCTCTGGTGCTGGCGGCCTGTTCGGCTGCGCCCACAGTACAACCCACACCCACCCTCACCTCCCAACAGCAACAAGGCCAATCCGTTTTTAATTTGCGTTGCGCACAATGCCATGCCACTGTTCCCGACACAGTTGTGATCGGGCCGTCCCTCCATGGCATTGCCAACACCGCCGCCACGCGGGTTGAGGGCTATGACGCGGAAGCATACATCGAGCGCTCGATCCTTCAGCCCGACTTTTACATCGTTGAAGGCTTTATCAACACCATGCCGACCAATTTCGGCAAGGAGCTCACCAGCGAAGAACTGAATGCCCTGGTGGCGTATCTTATGACCATGAAATAAACGAAAGCCAATCGGAGGAGAAATGAAAATCTGGATCAAACGCATCTTTCTTACCCTCGGCCTGCTGGCACTAGCCGGCATTCTCTACGCCGCATTCACCCCCCTGCCCTATGATGAAGTCCTGCCCGAGGAGAAATGGGGCGCCGGCGCAAGCAGTGTGCTGCCCGCCTATAGCGGCTTGCAGCGCGAGTTCCCAGCGGTCAACGGAGGCATCACTCCCGAGCAGGCCGAACTCGGGCGCATGTTATTCTTCGACCCGATCCTGTCCAAAAATCAGGACATGGCCTGCGCCACCTGCCACAATCCCAGCCTCGGTTTCAGCGACGGGAAGCAGACGGCGACCAACCTTGAGCGTAACTCGATGAGCCTGTGGAATACGGCCTACGCCACCAACTTCTTCTGGGACGGTCGTGAGGCCAGCCTCGAAGCGCAATTACTCGTCCCGCTTCACAACCCGGACGAGATGGCGGCCTCTGATTCTGAAACCGTTTCGCGCCTGAAAGCGATCCCCGCCTACGTGGACCTGTTCGATTCGGCCTTCGGCGGGGGCGCGGACTCGGTCAGCATTGAAAACCTGCAGACCGCCATTGCAGCCTTCGAGCGCACACTCATTACCAACAACAGTCCATTCGATCGTTACGCCGCCGGGGAATTCGAGGCGCTGACAGCCCAGCAACGACGAGGCCTCGACATTTTCCGCTCGGCATCCACGCGCTGTTTTGAATGTCACGCCGCGCCCACCTTTAGCAACGACAACTTCTTTGTCACCGGCGTGCCCGACCTGCCGGGACAACCCCACGATGAAGGCCGCGCTGCCGTTGCAGATGACGGTCTCGATGGCGCGTTCAAGGCGCCCACCTTGCGCAACGTGGTCCTTTCGGCACCATACATGCACAACGGCGCGTTCGCCACTCTCGAAGAAGTGATCGACTTCTACGCCAAAGGCGGCGGCGCAGACCAGGGGATCAAAGTGGATCGGCAGATCGTCCCGTTCGAGTTGAGCGCGCAGGAAAAGGAGGATCTGATCGCGTTCCTGTACGCACTCACCGATGAGAGCGCCATGCCCGAAGTACCGGCTTCCGTCCCGTCTGGGTTGCCGGTGGTGGAGCAAGCCGCCAACCCGTCGCGCGAAGCGGTCAAGGCGGTCAACGTCAAACTGACGGAGTCGGGCAGCGTCGCCGTACACACCCCCGCCACTGTCCGCGTCGGGCCGAACGAAACCATTCAAGAGGCTGTCTACCGCTCGGGCCCCGGCGATACGATCGAGGTGCCGTACGGTGTTTATCATGAGGCCGTGGTCCTCGATTGGAGCGACGTGAAATTGATCGGCATCCCCAACGAGAAGGGCGAGTGGCCTGTGCTGGACGGCGAAGGCACGCGCTCGGATGGCGTGATCGCTTCGGGCAACAACTTCGAGATGGCATTCTTCTCAGTGAAGAATTACACATCGAACGGCGTGCTCGTGGAGGGTGCCACCGGCGTGTACCTGCACGATCTCTATATCGAGAACACGGGAGTGTATGGCGTGTACCCGGTCCGCTGCACTGGCGTGTTGATGGAGCGCATCGAAGCGACCCTGATGAACGACGCCGCCATCTACGCGGGCAAGTCGCGCGACGTGACCATCCGTGAAACGGAGACGTACGGCAACGTGATCGGCATCGAACTCGAGAACACGGTGAACGGCGAGGTTTACAACAACTACGCCCACGACAACACGGTCGGCATCTTCATTGACCTGCTGCCGCAGCTTCCTTCAAAAGTTTCTCTGTATACCAAGGTGTACAACAATATCGTGGAAAACAACAACGGCGAGAACTTTGCGAAGGAAGGCACTGCACAGGCGCTCATCCCGCCGGGCACCGGCATCCTGGTTCTGGCCGCAGACCACGTGGAACTTTACGACAACACCGTCAGGGGTAACAAAAGCGGCGGTCTGGCCGTGTTCAACCTGGCGATCGGGTTTGCCACCAATGAGATCGATGTCGGCCCGAACCCCGAGCACGTGTACGCGCATGACAACATCTATGAGAACAACGGCTTCGATGCCGACCCGTTCGTGAAAGACATGCTCGGCCGCGGTTTCGATATCCTTTGGGATGGCACAGGCGGCGGTAACCACTTCGATGAGGATGTCTCTTCATCCTTCCCGCCGGCCCTGCCGCGCACCAGCTGGCCGCAACCGGTCTACAACCTGTATTGGCGTCTGATCAACTGGGTGGTGGGGTTGGTCTCGTAAGGCAGAATGTCCATAAAAAAAAGAGCGTCTCCTGAAATCAGGAGGCGCTCTTTTTTCACACTTGGGTTGATCTGAAAATTGCGGCGCGCGTGGAAGTCTGCGCTGAGAATTTTCGGATAGGCGCTTATTTGATGATGCCCAGTTTCTTCCCGGCTTCGCCGATCACATCCATGGCGCGTTCGATCTCGCTCGGTTCGTGCGCAGCAGTGACGGTGGCGCGCAGGCGGGCCAATCCTTCAGGCACAGCAGGCGAGACAACGGGCAGGACGAAGACGTCGTTGTGCTGGCAGTCGCGCGTCAGGGCGAAGGCTTTTTCATCTTCACCGCACAACACGGGGACGATGGCTGTTTCGGTGAGCATGGTATCGAACCCCATGGACTTGAGGCCGCCGATGAACTGTTTGGTGTTCTGGTTGAGTTTTTCGATGCGCCACGGCTCGTCGAGGATGACCTTGAAGGCCTCGTTCGCGGCGGCGGCTTGCGCAGGCGGAAGCGCGGCAGAGAAGATGTAGGCGCGGCTGGCGTGGCGCAGGTAGTTGACAATTTCCTTCCGCGCGGCCACGTAGCCGCCCACCGAAGGGATGGTCTTGCTGAGCGTGCCCATCTTGATGTCGATCGCGCCGTACATGTTGAAATATTCTTCGATGCCGGTACCTTTTTCGCCCAACACGCCCACGGAGTGCGCCTCGTCGATCATCAACCAGGCATTGTATTTTTTGCACAAGGCGACCATGGCCGGCAGGTCAATGATGTCGCCGTCCATCGAGAAGACCGAGTCGGCGATAACCAGTTTCGCCACATCGGCAGGGGCAGCCTTGAGCAGGTTTTCCAGATGCGGCATATCGTTGTGGCGGAAGCGGCGGAATTCCGCGCCCGACATCAAACAGCCGTCGACGATGGAGGCGTGGTTGAGCTTGTCCGAGAAAACGTAATCGCCGCGTCCCATCAACGTCGAGACCACGGTCAGGTTGGTGGCGTATCCCGACGAATACGTGATCGCGGTTTCGGTGTGTTTAAAGTTCGCGATCGTTTCTTCCAGCTCGGTGTGGATCCCCAAGGTGCCGGCCAGCGAGCGCACACCATTTGTCCCCGTTCCATATTTGTCCACCGCCTTCTTGGCGGCTTCATTGATGCGCGGGTGGCCGACCAGGCCAAGGTAGGAGTACGATGCGTACATTCCCATCTCGCGTCCGCGCACGCGCACCTTCATGCCCGGCAGGATCTCATCCACGGGCTGGTTGTAGAAATAGAGGTCATGCGACTTGAGCATCGAGACACGGTCCGTGAAGGCCTGGATGCGGCGGGTGACAGAATCATTTGTATTCTCGAAATCCATTCGAAACTCCTGGGCGGGGATTGCCCCATTATAAACGATGACTTACGTGGGGCGGACACTTGCACCGAACGCACACTGCCCTGGCGGGCTGTGCCAGGGAGTGCGGTGTTGGCAATCCGACTACACGGGTCGGGATGCCATCCCGACCTACTCGCAGAATCCACAGCCTCGCTTCTCGGCCTCGACGATGGCCTGGTCGCTGCTCCAAAAGAAGTTTTCCTCCCCGATCGTTTCCACCAACCCGCCGCGCTCCAGCATGTTGCGCGCGTTATCGTGGATGCCTGCGAACATCAACGTGCCGCCTTGTTTGTGCAATCGCTCATGCAGGCGGTGGATGGCTTCGATGCCCGCCGCGTCGATGAGTGGCACGCCGCGCATGGAGAGGATCAACGCATGGGTGTCGCCGAGATTCTGGAAGGCCTCGTTGAACTGTCCCGTGGCGGCGAAGAACAGCGGGCCGGTCAAAAAGGCCACGCGCACGTGCTGACACTTCCCCTCCGTCTCGATGCCGCGCTGGCGGAGTTTGTCGCGATCCACTTCCTGCACGTCAATGTCGATGCCCGCGATCTTGTTGAGGAAGACCGCGCCCGCCAGGAACGATCCGATCAGGATGGCTTGCGTCAGGTCGAGGACGATGGTGGCGAGCATGGTGACCGTGAAGGCGATCATGTCCGTTTTGAAGCGCCTGCCGAAGATGAACTTGATGGCAGGCCATTCGTTCATGCGGACGGCGGTGACCATCAACACGCCCGCCAACGCGGCGAGCGGAATGCGCGCCATGAACGGAGCGAGTAAGAACATCGAGAGCAACAGTCCCACCGCGTGGATGATGCTGACGAGGCGCGTCTGTCCGCCCGATTTGATACCGACGCTGGAACGGGCGATGGCCGCCGTGGCAGGGACTCCGCCGAAGAATGGGATGAGCATGTTGCCGATGCCCTGCGCGATCAACTCTTGATTGGCCTGCATGCGGACGCCCGTCATGTTCGAGCCGACCGCGCCGCACAGGAGCGATTCCACGGCGCCGAGCGCGGTGATGGTCAGGATGGGGGCGATGAAGTCGGGGAGATTCGTCCACGGGATGTGGGCGAGGCTGAGGCGGTCGGCGAGGAAAAGCGTCTGGGGGATGTCGCCGATGATCGAGACGGCCCACCCCAACGTCGAGGAAAGAAGCGTGGCGAGGATGATGCCGAGGAGCGAAGCGGGGAAGCGCGCGTTCCATTTCGTCGGCCAGAGGAGCATGGTCACGATGACGATCAGGCCGATGGTCAGCGCGTGGAGGTCGGGGGTGAATCCGCCGTGAAAATATCCGAGCAGTTTTTGCGCGGCGGTTTCGGTCGCTTCGGTTTTGACGCCGAGGAAGTTGTCGATCTGCCCGATGAAGATGATGAGCGCGATGCCCGAGGTGAAGCCGCTGATGACGGCCGAGGGGATGAAGGCGATGAAGCGGCCGAGGCGCAGCAGGCCGATGAGGAGGAGCAGCGCGCCCGAAAAGAGACCCGCCACCCAGATGCCCTCGAGGCCGTAGCGCGAGACGAGCACGATCAGCACCGCGGACATGGCTCCCGTGGGTCCGCTGATCTGATACGGCGCGCCGCCGAGCAGGCCCATGATGAAGCCCGCCAGGATGGCAGTGACCAGTCCCGCCGCAGCGGTGGCTCCC
>CAYNQA010000154.1:0-7503 GCA_964399225.1 uncultured Anaerolineaceae bacterium | reverse complement strand
TCTTTGATCCCTAACAACGCCATCAACACTTCGGGCGGAATGTCGGCTTCGGGCATATCCACTTTGTAGAGTTGTTCATTTTCAGCGCGTTCTCGCAGGGACTTCCAGAGGTATTGGCGCTCGTCGCCATCGACAACAAGGTCATTGACGGTCTTCGCGTTGAGCAAATATTCCCCTGTGGTGTAGAGGAAGGTGATGCGTTTCCATTTATCTGCAGAGATCGGGTCTTTCAGTTTTTCCAGTCCACCCAATTGGATCTTGTAGTATTCCTCGCGCGCGCGTGGATGATCGGCTTCGTCGCGCAGGAGCTCGCCGCGCGTGGTGAGTTCGTGTCCGCGCACATCGCTGATGAATTCGATCCGTCCGCCGCGATCGCCAAAGCTGGAGGGTTGATAAAAGGCCAGATGATCCACGGCAACCACTTTGGGCGCGGAGCGAAGCGGAATACGGTACCAGCCAAGCAGGCGCGCTATCTCAAGGTCGCGCGGAGTCGGCAGGATGGTTACGAGGATGAGGGATGTTGGGGAGACGGTCATGTTTGTTTTATCCGGCTTGATTGACCATCGGTTTATTGTACCGCATCTATCAAGCGTCAAGATTAAAACCATGATGTGACAACTCTAATTTTACTCTCCCATCTCACATGTCTTTTATGGTATAAGAATCGCACCCTGCTGTGTTCGTGATGTAACTATCACGTTTTGGGCCAACACCCCTCCAACGGGCTCTCACTTCGAGGAAATAACGCGATAGGCCTGAGCCAAGGCGGCGTTTCCCGACTGGGCCCACCTGCGAAAGCAGGTCCAAAACCCGGTTGCACACGGCATGCGCGGGGTATCCTTTTTAAAGATAGACCCTAAAGGTGTTGAACACCTTTAGGGTCTGTTTTTTTCATGCGGATTGATGAATCGCGATCGCCGTCTGTAAACCGGATTCGATCGCGCCCTGGATCCATGCATGATAGAGAGAGGCATGTTCCCCGGCGAAATAGATGCGGCCTTCCGGCTTGACGATCTCTTCATGGAGCAGGGTTTGCTGGCCGGGGTCGAAGAGGGCGAAGGCGCCTCCTGCGAATTCGTCATCGTGCCACATCCACGATGTGCCGACCTCGAATTCTTTCAGCACCTGCGGGTGGATCTGCGCGACGTTTTCCAGCGACTGCTTGATGCGGTCTTCGGGCGAGAGCGAACCCCAGCGCTGCGCATCCTCCGACCAGGTGTAGCTGGCGAGGATCACTCCGCGGCCGGTCTCACGTCCATGGTCGGGATAGTAGAGGTTGCGGATGGGCAGGTCGGTGATGGTGCCACCGCCGAAGATACCATCGTCATCCTCCCAGAAGCGGCGGCGGCATTGAAAGAGGATCTTGGCAGAGGCGTCGTAATGCAGTTGGCGGATGGCACGTTGTTTTGCGCGTGAGAACGGCTTGAGCACTTCCACATGCCGCAACACCGGGAACGGCGCAGTGATAATTGCAAAGTCTCCCGTCTCTTTGAAGCGGCCAGCGGCGGTTTCGTAATGAATGGTCACATCCGTCGGGGACTGGTCCATGGCGATCATCTTTGCGCCAAAACGGATATCTCCCTTCAGATCAGGAAGGAATGCATGAGGCAGGCGGTCGGTGCCGCCCTGGATCTCGATCATGTCGGTGTAGTAATTGCCCGCGTCCTCACGGAATAACTCAAGGAAAGAGGAGTTCATCACCGCCTCCTGGTTTGCCAGCAGGCCATACATTTCAATTGCGCCCTCCGACCAGCCGTTCAACTCAAGGTACTCCCGCGTGGAATACTGGTCGTATTTTTTCGTGATCTCCGCCCAGGCATCATCCCCCTGTTTTTGGATCAAATCAAGCAGAGGTTGAATGGTCTTCATCCACAACTGACCCGCTGTTTGTTTGGCTTCCTGCGGCGAGACGGCGAAGCCGAGCAGCGATGGGTCCGCGTTTGCATCGGCGATACGCATCTTGCGCCCACCGATATAATAGTAGGCGTTGGGGTTGTCCATTGTGAAGTCATTGGTCGGGAGGCCGAACTTATCGATGTAGGCGGTCGTGAGCTTGTGCGCGCGAGGGATGCGCATCCCGCCGACCTCGGCATAGAGTCCGTCGGTGAACGGATCGCGCAGGGTGTAGAGGCGTCCGCCCACGCGCTGCTGCGCCTCAAGGATGACGGGAGTGTGGCCGGCCCGTTTCAATTCGTAGCCGGCCACCAGTCCGGCCACCCCCGCGCCGACGATGATGACTCGCTTGGGCTGGCCGGTCATCTTGAATTGCCGGGCAATGCCGTCGCGGATCACATTCAATAGTTGAGCGATCGAAAGTTCCATGGGAGCCTCCTGAATGAGAGCTATCTTATCTGAAATCAAGCACAAATTCAATCGCTATTTTGTGTCTTGACTCGCCCGTCTGCAACGGGTAAAATGCCGCCTAATCTTGAGCAGGATTAACATCTAAATATTCGGAGAACTAGCGGCTGGGTCTTGTCCCTGTCACTGCGAGCGAAGCGAAGCAGTCCCCCTCTTTTGGATGCGTGGAGATTGCTTCGTCGCAACGAACGCTCCTCGCAATGACGGAACGGCAAGTCCACGAGGTGGAGGTTCCCCCGTGCGAACGGGGCGCTAATGGCCTTACGAAAAGTGAAGCCAGAAAATCGGATTTGATCAGCGGATGCCTCTGGAGCCACATCATTGGCTCCCTTCTCCCTTCCGAAGCAAGCGCAAGAGTAATGGAGTTTAAAAAAACTCTGTTGCTCACGCCGAAAACCATGCGGTGACGTGTGGGCCAGGGCGGCGCGGTGATACAGACGTATTGGGTCTGTTTGCATTTGGAAGGGCTGTCTTTTTTAATACCGGTTTGCGGTTTAACAGGCATGCCCACGCATGCCTGTTTTGTTTTTAACCACAAGGAGAAAATGAGCAAGAATCGGGTCGCTTCCATGAAGGATGAAAACTACAATCTTCGCCATCAACAAACGGAGGTTGTCATGGAATCGACGAATGCACGTTCACAAGATTATCAGTTGATCGAACAGGCCATCCGCTTCATTGAAGCGAATGCGGCGCGCCAACCTGAACTGGAAGAAGTTGCAAAGGCGGTGGGCATGAGCGAGTTTCACTTCCAGCGGACCTTCACCCGCTGGGCAGGCATCAGCCCAAAGCGCTTCCTGCAATTCCTGACAAAGGAACACGCCAAGGAACTGCTGACCGAGTCGGAGAACCTGCTCGAAACCACGCATCAGGTCGGACTGTCGAGCCTGGGACGCCTGCACGATCTTTTCGTCACCACCGAAGCGGTGACGCCGGGCGAGTACAAATCGCGCGGTACAGGCGTGACCATTCGCTACGGAGTCCACCCCACGCCTTTCGGCAAATGCCTGATCGGGACGACCGAACGCGGCATCTGTCACCTCGGTTTCGTGCAGACCAGCGAAGGTGATGCAGTGGACCAACTCGTGGCGGAGTGGAGTGAGGCCAAGATGCTCGAGGACCTGAAATCCACCGCCCCACTCGTCGCGCCGATCTTCGACCTGAGCGGACGCGGACGCGAGGCATTGCGGTTGCACTTGCGCGGCACAAATTTTCAGATCAAGGTTTGGGAGGCGCTGTTGCAAATCCCAAACGGCGCAGTGGCCACATACGAGCAGATCGCCGCGCGCATCGGAAGTCCGCGGGCGGTGCGGGCAGTGGGAACCGCGGTGGGACACAATCCTGTCGCAGTGCTGATCCCCTGTCATCGCGTCTTGCGCAAGGATGGCGAGTTTGGAAATTACCGGTATGGAAGCGCGCGCAAGAAGGCGCTGTTGTTCAGTGAATTCGGATCAATGACCCCGGACGCACGACCGTAACACGGTCCGCGTTCGCGGCTTGCGGTATACAAAGGAAAAAATGAAAACTAAGATCTGGCTGGCATTACTGTCACTATACATTGTGTGGGGTTCAACCTACCTTGCGATCAAATTTGCCGTAGAGACGATTCCGCCGTTCTTCCACGCCGGCTTGCGATTCCTCATCTCCGGTTTGATGCTGGTGATCTGGCAGCGCGCATCGGGACAGCCCATGCCGACCCGCAAACAATGGATCAGCATGTTCATTATCGGTAACCTGCTTTTGCTCGGCGGCAACGGCCTGCTGGCCTGGGCCGAACAGACCATTCCCTCCGGCATCTCGGCACTGATCATCGGAGCGATCCCCATGTTCATGGTGGTGATCGAAGGATTTCGCCCCGGCGGGGTCAAGCCCAACGGCTGGACATTCCTCGGCTTGTTGATCGGCTTTGGCGGTATTGCCTTGCTGGTGAACCCGGCCGAGTTGTCCAGCGGCACATCCGGTCTGCACCCGATCGGATTGACCGTGCTGTTCTTCGCCTGTCTCTTCTGGTCGCTTGGATCGGTGTACAGCAAACACGTGGACCTGCCCAAATCTTCGTTGATGACGACCGGCGCGCAAATGCTGATGGGCAGCATCGGCCTGTTCATCGTTTCGCTCCTGACGGGAGAACTGGTCGGCTGGGACCCGATGACCGTCTCGTCTCGTTCGCTCGGCGGGCTGATCTACCTGATCTTCATCGGGTCGCTGATCGGCTTCGTATCGTTTGGCTGGCTGTTGCAGAATGCACCGATCTCGCTGGTAGCGACGTACGCCTACGTTAATCCGATCGTGGCAGTTTTGCTCGGCAACTGGTTCGCCGATGAGCCGCTGGAGCCGCGCATCTGGCTGGCGGCGGGAATCATCGTGGGGTCGGTGATGTTCATCAACAAGAGCCGCTCGGGAGGTGGAAAAGAGGCGAAGAAAAGCGAGGAGGTGGCGGCGGATTGAACGTTAAAGTTCAGAGACGGAGAGTCAAAGGTTGCAGGTCGAACGTCAAAAAGAAATTAATAACCAATGGCTGATAGCTGATCGCTAACAGCCAATACAAAAAAAGGAGAAAAAATGAACGCAAAAGATTTGATCAAGCGAGTGAAGGAAGATAAGGTGAATTTCATTTCCCTGCAATTCACCGATGTGCTCGGCGCGGTGAAGAGCGTGGATATGCCCCTGCACAACCTCGAAGGCGCGCTGGAAGACGGCGTGTGGTTCGACGGTTCATCGGTGGAAGGCTTTGCGCGCATTCAGGAAAGCGATATGCGCCTGGTGCTCGACCCCGAAACCTATGCAGTGCTGCCGTGGTCACCGGAGAACAGCCGCCGCGCACGCGTGTTCTGCGACATCTACATGCCGGATGGCAAACCCTTCGCGGGCGATCCGCGCGGGACGCTGAAGCGGATGCTGGCAAAACTGTCTGAGCGCGGCTGGACGTATAACATCGGCCCCGAACCGGAGTTCTTCCTCTTCAAAGGCTCGAATGGACACGGCATCCATCCCGTGCCGCACGATGTTGGCGGTTACTTCGACTTCTCCTCGTTCGATGAGGCGGTCGTGGTGCGCACCGAGTTGATGGAAGCGTTGATGAGCATGGGACTCGAAGTGGAAGTGGGCCATCACGAAGTGGCGCTCGGCCAGCACGAGATCGATTTCCGCTTTGCGAACGCTCTCAAGGCCGCCGACAATGTGTTGACCTTGAAGTACACTGTGAAGGCCATCGCCGCCCAGCACGGACTGACCGCCTCGTTCATGCCCAAGCCGGTCTTTGGCATCAACGGTTCGGGCATGCACTGCCATCAGTCGCTGTTCGATGACAAGGGCAACAACCTGTTCTTCGATGCAAAGGATGAGTTCAAACTTTCGCCCCTGGCCTACTCGTTCATCGCCGGTCAGTTGGAACATGCGCGCGCGCTGGCGGCGATCGTCTCGCCGACCGTTAACTCGTACAAGCGTCTCGTGCCCGGATACGAGGCACCCGCCTACATCGGCTGGGCGCAGAGCAACCGTTCGGCGTTGATCCGCATTCCGCGCTACACCGAGGGACGCAACAAATCCATGCGCGCCGAGCTGCGCTTCCCCGATCCGTCTTCGAACCCGTACCTCGCGTTCACTGCCATGATGGCCGCCGCGCTGGATGGCATTGACAATAAGAAGACCCCACCCGCCCCGCTGAACAACGTGAACCTGTATGAACTCAACCGCGCCGAACGCCGTGAGATGGGCGTGGGCGAACTGCCCGGCTCGCTGGCCGAAGCTTTGGGCGAATTGGAAAAGGACAGCGTGTTGAAATCTGCTCTGGGCGATTCAGTTTACGAAGCATTCCTGCGCGCCAAGTGGGAAGAGTGGGATGAGTTCCGCCTGCGCGTGACAGACTACGAGATCGAACGCTATTTGGAAGTTGCTTAGCCGTTGCGTTTTTGAATGAAAGAAACAGCCACCCGCGCAGGTGGCTGTTTCTTTTTTCACAGACAAGTAAAACCAATCACCAAAGAATCACCCTCCGGCTTCGTTGACTTTACATATATTGTTGATAAAATTCATCCAGTATTTCATTCGCCAAAGATATTTAAGGAGACATGCACATGAAGTTGCATTCGGTCCGCCACTTGTACTTATTCGTGATCGCCGCCCTGTTGCTTTTAACGATGGGACTATCCGCCCAACCGACATCGGCCGCCCCAACCTCCCCCATGCCCAAGGCAAGTGTGCTTGTCTCCGGCGTTCTGGATACATCCGATCCAACATTTAATCGGCCATCCTCAATCTCTGTCCTATCGGGGCTGGGAACCGCGACTCATTACGATGCATTTACGTTTTCACGCACATGCGCCGGGAATGCGACCCTCAGCTTTGAAACCGCCAATGGAGGCTCGCTCAGCGGATCAGGCGTCAACCCCAACGGAGCAGGAGGAGGAGGCCCGGATGGGGTTATGGCCCTCTATAATTCCGGAGGCTTCAATCCCGCCTCGCCGCTGACCAACATCATCGCTTTTGGCGATGATCTCGCCATAAATACGTATCGCCCAGACATCACCTACAATTTCACCCCTGGCACGTACACCGTTGTTTTAACCACATATGAAAATACACCAATCGCTGATTTCCATGATGCTCCCCTGCCCTGGAGCTACGATCTGGCGATCACCCCCGATTGCGCCCCTGTCGTTTCGCTAAACCAGACCAACTTCACCTTTGGAAATCAACCGATCGGCACGTATAGCGCCCCGCAAACGCTTACCATCACGAATACCGGCCTGTTAAACCTGCAGATCAGCAGCTTTGGATTTATGGGCGCCGATTACATCTTGACACCCTACTGTGGATCCTGGATCATCGCTCCCGGCAATTCCTGCTCCTGGGACATAACTTTCCACCCAGGCAGCACAGGGCCATTAGATACTACGATCTATGTTTACTCCGATGCATCCACCAGCCCGGATGCGATCTCGGTCACGGGAAGCGGCGTAGCCGTTCCCATGGTTGATTTGAGCGCCACCAACCTCAGTTTCGGCAATCAACCGGTTGGCGTTGCCTCCGCTTCGCAAACCGTCACCGTCACCAACACCGGTAGCGCGGACCTGAATATTGGCAGTCTCGGCATCAGCGGCGACTTCGGCTTGAGCAATGACTACTGCTCCAGTGCAATCA
>CAYNQA010000153.1:0-7519 GCA_964399225.1 uncultured Anaerolineaceae bacterium | reverse complement strand
GAGGAGGATGTTGTTGTTCATCTTATTTGATCGGCACGAAGCCAAGATCGAGGACAATCTTCTGCGCTTCGGGGGAGAGGATCCAATCGAGATAGGCTTTGATGATGCCTGTCGGTTCGCCTGCGGTGTACATGTAAAGGTCGCGGGCGATGGGATAGGATTTGTCGTTGACCGTCTCGACGGATGGAAGCACGTACGGCTCGCCCGCGGACTTGGCGATGGCGATCTTCTTCACGTCGTGCGGGACGTAGCCCAGGCCGTCGTAGCCGATGGCGTTGGGATTCTGTCGAACCTCGGAGATGATGCCCTCGGACGAGGGAAGCAGGAGCGTGTCCATCGAGAAGAGGGTCTTGTCTTCCTTGTTACCGAGACGCAGAACCGTTTCGAGGAAGTAGACGTGCGTGCCCGAGTTGGTCTCGCGCGAGAGCCGCACGATGGGACGGTCTTCGCCGCCGACCTCGCTCCAGTTGCTGATCTTGCCGCTGTAAATATCGGAGATCTGCTGGAGGGTCAACTCGTTGACGGGGTTGTCGGGATGAACGATGACCGCGATGGCGTCGCGGGCGATGATGTGTTCCAACGGTTCGATGCCGTTGGCGCGGGCTTCAGCCATCTCCTCTTCTTTGATCTTGCGCGAGGCGTTGGCGATGTCAGCCGAACCGTTGATGAGTGCTGCAATGCCCGTGCCCGATCCGCCGCCCGTCACCGAGATGCGGACGTCGGGATGATCGGTCTGGTATTTCTCCGCCCAGGCGAGGGCCAGGTTGACGATGGTGTCGGAGCCTTTGTTTTCGATGTAAGCGGCGGGGGAGTCGGAGGAGGCTTGCGCGGCGGGTGCGCAGGCGGAAAGCGCAAAACAGAAAACGAAAAACGTAACAAGGATATGGCGGGGCATCGGGGCTGATTATAAAGGAATTATGGGACGCGGACGAGCGCGGAGAACGCGGATTGATTTTTTTAAACACGAAGGCAACAGAGGAAGACCGTAAGTTTAAAAGCCTTTCCCCTTTGTGGTTAGGCTCTTTCCCCTCCCATGATAAAATCGCCCCATGTCCGAAACGAACTCTGCTTTTTCCATTCAAAACCTCAACTTTTATTACAGCGCCAAGCGCGCGTTGACGAACATCAGCATGGAAATTCCGCCGCGCAAGGTGACCGCGTTGATCGGTCCCTCGGGGTGCGGCAAGTCCACGTTCCTGCGCTGTTTGAATCGGATGAACGACACCATCGCGGGGACGCGCGTGGAGGGGAAGATTCTCCTCAACGGTTCCGACATCTACTCGGCGGGGATGGACGTAGTGGACCTCCGTCAACGGGTGGGCATGGTCTTCCAAAAACCGAACCCGTTCCCGCAGTCCATTTTTGAGAACGTGGCTTTCGGTCCGCGCGTGACGGGACGGGTGGAGAGCAAGAGTCAGTTGCAGGGACTGGTCGAGGAAAGTCTCAAGCGCGCCGCGCTCTGGGATGACGTGAAAGACCGTCTCGATGACGACGCGCTCAGCCTCGCGCTCGGTCAGCAACAACGCCTGTGCATTGCGCGCGTGGTGGCGGTGCAACCTGAGGTCATCCTGATGGACGAGTCCACGTCCGCGCTCGATCCCGTCGCGACCCTGCGTGTGGAGGAATTGATCGCCGAGTTGAAAGAGGATTACACCATCGTCATCGTGACGCACAACATGCAACAGGCGGCGCGCGTCTCGGATGTCACCGGACTGTTCTGGCTCGGCGAGTTGGTCGAGGTTTCAGAGACCCAACAAATGTTCCTCAAACCGAAAGAAGAATTGACCGAGGCTTACATCACCGGGCGGATGGGGTGATCTATGCGTAAGAAAGCGTCCGAAAATTCGGTATCCTTTTAACACAAAGACACGAAGTCTCGAAGACCCAAAGAAAAACTTCGTGGCTTGGTGTCTTTGTGACTTTGTGTGAGTGCTGAGAAAAATAGGCAATGAAAAAATCCCGCCGGAGGTCGGCGGGATGCGAGAGGCGGGGGTAAGTCAAATTTATTCCGGCAGATTCCAGTAATTCAAATCGCTCAGCGAGCGATAGGCGGTCAAGTCCAATTGCAGCGGCGTGACCGAGACGTAGCCCTCGGCCAGCGCGCCCACGTCGGTGCCGCGTTCGGGGATGGCGGTCGGTGCGTCGCCGCCGATCCAGTAGTAGGGTTTGCCGCGCGGATCGGCGCGCTCGTCGAGGCGGCCGTGGTAGATGCGCAGGCCCTGGCGGGTCATGAGAAACCCTTTGAGTTTGTCGGCGGGGAGATAGGGCACGTTGACGTTGAGCAAAATATCTTCGGGAATGCCATTCGCAATTACGCGCTCCACCACTTCGCGGGCGGCCTCCGCAGCGGGATGGTAATCCATCTCGGCCAGCGGATTCTCGGGAATCTCGAGCGAGACTGCGATACCGGGCACGTTCATGATGACCGCTTCCATTGCGGCGGTGACCGTGCCAGAGTAGGTCACGTCGTGGCCGAGGTTCGCGCCGTGGTTCACGCCCGAGACGACGAGGTCAACCTTTTCTTTAAAGTAACCAAGCACGCCGAGCGAGACACAATCCGAGGGCGCGCCGTCGCTGGCGTAGGCGGTCGAACCGTCGGCGAGGCGGTATGGCTTCACGCGCAGGGCACGGTCGAGCGTTTTCACATGTCCGCCGCCCGACCAGTTACGGTCCGGGGCCATGATGCTGACCTTTCCAAGTTTGCGCATTTCCTGCGCGAGGGCGAGCAGACCGGGCGCAAGCACGCCATCATCGTTGGTGACTAGTATGTGTTTTTCCATGTTGTAAAGTGTATCCGAAAAGATTTTCCCCGTCCATTGTGCAGCTTAATGTTTTGCCTTGTCGGCCAATGCGCGGCGTTTCTGAGATGCATCGATGCCAAAGATCACGAACATGACAAGCAGGTCGAGGGTGAGAAAGATTTCCATGCAACTCATCATATAACGCAGCAATTAAGTTGTGGTTAACAGAATGTAAAGGCTCGATGAACGTATAATATCAAGAGAGGTTCAAATCCTTCGAATGACATCAGACACCAACCTGCTCCTGCATGCCCTCGACGAACGTTTGGAAAAGTTTCGGATGCAGTACAAACTTTGCCGACGCGACTTTTCGGAACCCGCCGTCCACGACCTGCGGGTCGCTTCGCGCCGACTTCTGGCCGGGCTCGAGCTTGCCCGGGTTGTCCTCCCCAAACCGTCCCTGCAAAAGGCCCGCCGCGTGCTGAAGGACTTCCTTGACGAGTTGGATGAGCTTCGCGATATTCAAGTCCAACTCGTGGACTTTGCAAAACTACTGAACGAGTTCCCGCAATTGGAGAGCATCGTCAAGCGCTTGAAGAAACGGGAAACAAAGTTACTGGAAACCGCTTCGAAGGTTTTGAAGAAATCCAAACTGACCGGGATCAACCAGCGCGTGGAAAAGGCCCGGGCACGGCTGGCGCGTGATATTCCCGAAAGCGGATTTGATGCCAGTCTCCTGCGCGCAGTGGATGAAGCCTTCGCGAGGGCGAGGCAGGCGTACGGTCGGCTGGACGCGATGGATGCGGATTCTGTCCACCGTTTGCGAATCGCATTCAAAAAGTTCCGTTATTCCGTCGAGGTGGCGGCTCCCCTGCTCGGGGAAACACCCGCTGACTATTTCAAATCCATGCACGCCTATCAAAGCAGGATGGGGAATGTGCAGGATGCGCGCGTGATGCTTGAGATGCTGGCAGGGTTTGCAAAAAGAAATTCCCAGGCAGAATTGTCTCCGGTGCGCCAGGCGCTGGAGAATCGCCGCGACAAGTTGATCGGCAAGTTCATGAAAAGCAAGGAAGAGTTGATGAACTTCTGGCGCGCAACGCCCGAAGCCGCTTTCCCGTGGGAGGCCCGATGAAACTGTACATTGTTCGTCACGCCAGCGCCGAAGCTGCCGGAGAAACCGAGCCCGAGACCGACAGTCAACGGCAATTGACAGATAAAGGCCGCAAGAAGATGACAAGGATCGCGCGCGGCCTGAAAGAGCTTGAGCCGAAGCTGGACCGAATTCTAACCAGCCCATATCTGCGGGCGGCACAGACAGCCGAGATCCTGCGCAAGACCTACCGGCTGGACCCCGCCCGGGTTTCCGAAAGCCCCAACCTCGTCCCGATGGGATCTGCCGACCAGTTGATCGCGGAGATGCTGGCGAATTATTCCGATGCAAAACGCATTGCGTTGGTGGGACATGAGCCGTCGCTCAGCCAGTTGATCTCGGTCTTGACCAGCGGCGACACCGGGCTGGCGATTCATTTCAAGAAGGGCGGCATCTGCCGGTTGTCGGTGGATACATTACAATACGGGCGCTGCGCCGTTCTTGATTGGATCCTATTCCCATCCCAGCTTGTGAACATTGGCAGACCATGACGCAACAAAAAACACCAATCACCAACCCGTCTCATTACCTTAACCGCGAACTCAGCCTGCTCGAGTTTCAACGCCGGGTGCTCGAGGAAGTACACGACGAGAGCAACCCCCTGCTCGAGCGCGTGAAGTTCCTCGGCATCTTCGGCTCGAACATGGACGAGTTCTTCATGGTGCGCGTATCAGGCATTCGCAAGTTAGTGGAAGCCCAGGTGACCAGCACCCTGCCCGACGGAATGTCACCACGCGACCAGTTGGCTGCCATCCGCAAGCGAACGGGCGAATTGTATGAGGAAGCGGAGAAACTATTTTCCCGCAAACTCCTGCCCAAGCTGGATAAGAATGGCATTCACATTCTGCAGTACAACCAGTTGAGCGCTGCACAGAAAGAAAAGGTGGACACCCACTTCCACGATGTGATCTTCCCCGTCCTCACGCCGCTCGCGCTCGACCCTGGACATCCCTTCCCGCACATTTCGAATCTCAGCCTGAACCTGGCCGTCGTGATCCGCGACCGCAAAGGGCATGAGCGCTTCGCCCGTATCAAAGTCCCCGACACGTTGCCGCGCCTGCTCCCCATCAAGCGCTCCTCGGGCGGAGTCCGCAAGGATGGGACGATCGCGCATCACCACTACTTTGTCTGGCTCGAACAGGTGATCGCGGCCAATGTGGGCCTGCTCTTCCCCGGCATGGACGTGATCTCGGTGCATCCCTTCCGCATCGTCCGCGACGCCGATATCGAGATCCAGGAGATCGAAGCAGACGACCTGCTCGAGACCATGCAGCAGAGTATCCGCCGCCGCAAATTTGGCTCGGTCGTTCAGGTGGTGGTGTATGAAGACATGCCCGAATCAGTGCGCGAACTTCTGATCGAAAATCTCGAGATCAACCCCGGCGATATGTCCGTGCAGGCGGGGCCTCTTGGCCTGGTATCGCTGATGCAGTTGTACGGAAGCGTGGAACGGCACGAACTGAAATTTCCCGCCTACAAATCCCACCTGCCCAAAGCCTTCCGCAACGCGGTGACCAGCGACGATATCTTCGCCGCCATCCGTCACGAAAGCATCCTGCTCCATCATCCCTACGATTCCTTCTCCCCCGTTGTGGACTTTCTCAACGCGGCGGCGCGTGACCCGCAGGTGCTGGCGATCAAGCAGACACTCTACCGTGTGGGACACAACTCCCCCGTAGTGGAAGCCCTGCTCGAAGCATCGGAGCGTGGCAAGCAAGTAGCCGTGCTCGTGGAGTTGAAGGCGCGCTTCGATGAGGAGAGCAACATCACCTGGGCGCAAAAACTGGAGGAGGCGGGCGTGCATGTGGTCTATGGCTTGATGGACTTGAAAACCCACAGCAAGATCGCCATGGTCGTGCGGCAGGAGGGCGACGGCATCCGGCGTTACGTGCACCTTGCCACAGGCAACTACAATGCGGTCACTTCACACTTCTACGAGGATGTCGGCCTCTTCACCGCCGACGATTCCATCGGCGCTGACGCCACCGACCTGTTCAATTTCCTGACCGGGTACTCGGCGATCAATTCATACAAGAAGCTGCTGGTCGCGCCGGTCAACCTGCGCAACAACCTCGAGCGCCTGATCCAACGCGAGATCGAACACGCCAAAAAAGGCGAGAAGGCGCGCATGATCCTCAAGGCCAATGCCATCGTGGACCCGCACATGATCGAGCTACTCTATGCCGCATCAAAGGTCGGCGTGCAGGTAGATCTGCTCGTGCGCGGCATCTGCTGTCTGCGGCCGGGCGTGAAGGGCTTGAGCGAGAACATCCGCGCAATCAGCATCGTGGGACGTTTCCTCGAACACAGCCGCATGTACTACTTCCTCAACGGCGGGAATGAGGAACTCTTCCTTGGCAGTGCCGACCTGATGACCCGCAACCTCGACCACCGCGTGGAAGTGGTCTTCCCGGTCGAAAACAAGGCGCACATTCAATATCTGCGCAACGAAGTATTGGAAACCTATCTCAAAGACAACTCCCGCGCACGGCTCATGGAACCGAACGGCGAATACACCCGCCTGCGTCCAAAAGAAAAAGATGATGTCGTGGATATTCAACAATGGTTGATGAGGCGCCACGAGGGAATGAAGGTATCCTTGCGCACAAAAGGAAAGAAAAAGAAAAAATGACGGCGGACTTTCCCATGATTGGGAAGGCACGCCGTCATCAATGACGAAAGATTGAGCCGCATGGGTAAGCACTCGCCCATGCGGCGCTCATTTAAGGGTGCTTATCTTTGCGCGGCACATCGCGCCGCTTCAAGCGAATATCCACGCCGAAGACGATGAGCATGGCAAGCAGGGCAAGGACAAGGAACGTGGTCATTCACTCTCCGTGAGCTGCCTGCATCATACAACATAAAAATGAACACCAACCTAAGAAACGGTTAACAGTTGGGAGTGATCTTGAAGGCGGTGGCGGCTCGGCACTGCTCGACCACCGAGGCGGCTTCATATCCCGTTTGCGAATGGATCGCGCTCGTCCACCAAAATCGTCCCCTCAGACATGACCCATGCTTCGCCGGTGATGGTGGGGATGATCTTGTCACCGTCGAGTTGGATGCTGCCCTCGAAGATACTGCCGACGACGCTTTGTTGTTTCCACGTCTGCCCCACTTTCAATTTTCCATCCGCATACAAACACGCAAGTTTTGCGCTGGTCCCCGTGCCGCAGGGCGAACGGTCATAGGCCTTGCCCGGACAGAGAACGAAACTCTTGCTGTCCGCTTCGGGTGTGGACACGAACAACTCGACGTGGTCGATCTCCGCACCGTCGGCTCCGGTCACCTTCTGAGCGGCCAGCCCCTCGCGGACCTTCCACGCAAACTCGGTCAGTGACTCGAGGTTGCGCATGTCCACGTCCATGCCGTGATCGTGGACGAGGAAGAACCAGTTCCCGCCCCAGGCCACATCGCCGTGGATGGTTTTGCCTTCCACGGAGACGGGGATGTGAGTCAGGTGGCGATAGGATGGGATGTTTTTCACCGAGACTCGATTCGGGTAAATGTCATTGCGAGGCGAAGCCGAAGCAATCTCCTCGCTGGCAAGCGGATTGCTTCGTCGGGCGCGAGCGCGCGCGCCACGCAAAGACAAAGGATGCAAGGTTGGCTCCACCCCACCAAC
>CAYNQA010000152.1:0-7533 GCA_964399225.1 uncultured Anaerolineaceae bacterium | reverse complement strand
GGGTAAAATCAGGCCACTTCCTTTATACGGTTCCCCCATGACAAAGAAATCCTCCCTCGATTGGACTCGCGTTGCTCGCCTCCTACTCACCTCGCGCCTGCTCGACGAACTCGAAGAGCGCGAACTGGCGCCCGCAGGCAAGGTCCCTTATCAATTTTCAGCCAAGGGTCACGAACTTTCGCAGATCCTGCTTGCCCTGCAATTGAATCATCCGCACGACGCGGCCACGGTCTACTATCGCTCGCGCCCGTTCATGCTCGCCTCGGGACTGACACTGCAAGAGGCCATCGCCGCGGGCATGTCCAAGTCCGGCTCGCCTTCCGAAGGCCGCGACGTGGGCGTGGTGTTCTCCATGCGTCCGCGCAATAACAGCATCACGGTATTGCCCTCCTCCGGCGATGTCGGCGCGCAGTACACACCGGCGGCGGGTTGGGCGCAGGCCATCCAATATCACAAAGATGTGCTCGGCGAAAAGGAATGGGGCAAAGCCATCGCGGTGGCGCATGGCGGCGAAGGTTCGGTGGCAGCGAACGGATTTTGGGCCGCGCTCAACATCGCATCCACCCGCAAGATTCCCCTGCTCTTCTTCATTGAAGATAACGCCTTTGCCATCTCGGTCCGCTCGCACTTGCAAACCCCCGGCGCGGACCTCTCCGCCAACCTGCGCGGATTCAAACATCTGCACATCGTTGACGGCGACGGCTCCGATCCGGAAGATGCTCCGCAAAAAATTGCCGAGGCCGTGGCCTACGTCCGCGCGGGCAAGGGACCCTGCCTCCTGCATCTACGCGTGCCGCGCATCACCGGTCACACCTTCATTGACGACCAGGCATATAAAACCGAAAAAGAACGCAAGGAAGACATCAAACGCGATCCATTGAATCGCCTGAAGAACTTCCTGCCCGATCTGGATTGGACCGCCCTCGAACGCGACGTGGCCGCCGAAGTCCGTGCCGCGCTGGACGAGGTCGCTTCGTGGCCGGACCCCGATCCGGCTACTGTCACCCAGAATGTGTTTGCGTCGAGTAGGTCGGACTGGCAGTCCGACTCACCAAGAGGGTCGGATCACCAATCCGACCTACCACAGACACGCATCAACCTGATCGACGCCGTGCGCCGCACGCTCGAAACCGAAATGGCCCGCGACCCGCGCGTGGTGGTCTTCGGCGAGGACGTGGGCGCCAAAGGCGGCGTCCACGGCGCGACGGCGCACATGCAGGAAAAATTCGGCGATGGCCGCGTGTTCGATACCTCGCTTTCGGAAGAGGGCATCATCGGCAGTGCGGTCGGCATGGCCGTGGCCGGGCTGCGCCCTGTGCCGGAGATCCAATTCCGCAAATATGCCGACCCCGCCACCGAGCAGATCAACGACATGGGCACCATGCGCTGGCGCACGGCCGGGAAATTCTCGGCCCCCATCGTGATTCGCATCCCGGTCGGCTACGGCAAAAAGATCGGCGACCCGTGGCACTCGGTCACCGCTGAGGCGATCTATGCCCACACCATCGGCATCCGCCTTGCCTTCCCATCCAACGCAGAAGACGCGGTCGGACTGTTGCGCACGGCCCTACGCGGCGAAGACCCGGTTATTTTCTTCGAACATCGCGCCCTGCTCGACACGGCCATTGCGCGCCGACCGTATCCCGGCGACGAGTACATGATTCCGTTCGGGCAAGCCTCCCTGGTCGCGGAGGGCGACGCGCTGACCGTGGTCACTTGGGGGGCGATGACGCACCGGGTGGTCGAAGCCGCTCAACGTCACGAAGGACGCGTGGAGATCCTGGATCTGCGGACGATCTCCCCGTGGGACAAGTCGCGGGTGCTCGAGTCGGTCCGCAAGACCGGCAAATGTCTCATCGTTCACGAAGATGGAGTCACCGGCGGGTTCGGCGCCGAGATCGCCGCAACCATCGCCGAGGAATCCTTCACCGACCTGGATGCGCCGCTGGCACGCATGGCCGTGCCGGACGTGCCCATCCCGTATAATATCGGTCTAATGAATGCGGTGCTTCCCCAGACCGCCGACATTGCACAAAAAATCCAAACCCTGCTCGACTACTAGGAGACCCCATGGCAAGCAAAGAAGAACCGACGACCTTTCACAACGAAAGCACACTCATGCTCGTGGCGCGCGGCGCAAAGATCACAGGCTGGGTGATCGCGATCATCTATCTGTTCAGCTTCGTGAGCGAGATGATGCAGACCATCCCCAATCTTTCACAGATGCCCACCGACCTCATGACCCGCGTGCTGATTTTTGCCAACATGCTCTTCCCGCTCGCAATGGGCGCATTCTACCTGCTGGTGATGCAGGGTCTTGCGCAGGGACTCTACGTGGCGCTCGACCTGTTCATCAGCACCGAAGATGATACCGAAGAAGGCCTCGTTCCGTGAATTTGAACGACCTGGAATTCATGCGCGGCCTCGACCGCGAGAATATGCTGGGTGAAATAGACGGCCTGCCGGACCAGCTGGCCCGCGCCTATGAAATTGGCATGACGTCCGGAGTCTCATTGGCTCCGGACGTTTCCCGCGTCGTCATCGCCGGGTTGGGCGGGTCGGCCATTGGAGCTGACCTGCTCGCTTCGTATGTCTCCGACTCGTGCCCGGTCCCGGTCCTCGTCCACCGCGATTACGGCCTGCCCGCCTTCGCCCGCGGACGCGAGACACTCGTCATCTGCTCATCGCACTCCGGCAACACCGAAGAGACTCTCGATGCCTTCGATGCCGCGCAAAAAAATGGCTGCTCGATCCTCGCGGTGTGCACCGGTGGCGAATTGGCTAAACGCGCACAGGCGGCCAACCTGCCGGTCATTCAATTTGAGCACAAGGGCCAGCCGCGTGCCGCAGTGGGATATTCTTTCGGCATCCTGCTGGCGGTCTTCGTGAAGCTCGGCCTGATCCCCGACCAGTCTGCTTTGGTGGCGGGGGCCGTGGATGCAATGAAAAAATCGCAGGAGCACCTGCGCGCCGATGTGGAAGCCGTCCACAACCCGGCCAAACGTTACGCCGGTCAACTGATGGGGCGCTGGGTCACCGTCTTTGGCGCCGGGCTCTTCGCCCCGGTCGCGCGCCGCTTCAAGGGACAGATCAACGAACTGGCCAAGGCCGCCGCCAACTTCGAATTCATCCCCGAAGCGGACCACAACACGCTGGCCGGCACGATCCACCCGGCGGACGTGCTCATGCCGCACACGATGAATCTCTTCCTGCGCGCTCCGTCCGACCATCCGCGCAACCGCCTGCGTCTCGACCTGACCAAACAGATCTTCATGCTCGAAGGTCCCAACACCGATTTCCTCGATGCCCGCGGCGACACCCCCCTCGCTCACATGTGGACGATGATCCTGTTCGGCGATTACATGGCCTACTACCTCGCCATCGCCTACGGCGTGGACCCGACCCCGGTCGATGCGCTGGTCAACTTGAAGAACGCGTTGAAGGCTAAACAGTAAGACACGCAAGAACAATAAGCAAAAAAAGGACGATGGGAGTTTCTCCCATCGTCCTTTTTTGATCAACAGACTGGAACTCACGGCTTGAGGCACAACGGAATGGAATCAACTGCGCCGTCGGGGAATTCGGTCGCGCCGTTCTGATCGAAGAGCTTAACGTAGGTGATCGAAGAGAGTTGCTTCAAATTCAGCATCAACAGGTCGGCGATCGTGTAGGTCTGGCCCATGCGGTCACAGGCACCTTTGAGGTAGACGTACACACCGCCGTCGCGTACTTCAAGTTTGGAATAACCCGTGAAGCCGTTGTAGAGCGCGCGCCAGCCATACTCATAATATTCCGTATAACCGGGGCCTTTGAAATACTCATCCAGCAGGAACTTGGGGAAACTCAGGTTCGAAGCGGCGTAGCGGTATCCCGCCACTTGATACGGCGGCGTGCCGGCATCAAAGCGCGCCTTACTCACCCAATAGATCCACAACTTGGTGTATTGCGGGGTTTCTGTTGGCAGGGGCGTGCGAGTCGGCGTGGGTGTTCTCGATGGCGTCGGCGTGAAGGTCGGCGTCCGCGTGAACGTGGGCGTTGGTGTGAACGTCGGTGTGCGGGTTGGTGTCGGTGTACGTGTGGACGTGGCCGTATTGGTCGGGGTTGGCGTCCGCGTTGGGGTGCGGGTGAACGTCGGTGTGGGTGTGCGGGTCGGCGTGCGCGTGATGGTGGGTGTCCGTGTAAAGGTCGGAGTGCGCGTCGCGGTGGATGTGCGCGTGGACGTGGCCGTGTTGGTCGGGGTTGGCGTCCGCGTTGGGGTACGAGTGAACGTCGGTGTGGGTGTGCGGGTCGGCGTGCGCGTGACCGTGGAGGTGCTGGTATTGGTCGGCGTGCGGGTGACGGTGGGCGTGTTCGTCCTGGTTGCGGTGGCGGTGTTGGTGGGGGTCAATGACGGAGGCGGAGTGACCGTTTGATTCGTCACAAAAACGAAGCGGACAGCATCAACGGCCACTTCGAGTCCGCCCACCTGGTCGCTTTGGTCGTGGGTGAAATTGCCGAGAGTGATGAATTCGCTGCCCGTGCCATTGAAGACATATTTGCCCGCATACACCCACCCATCAGTGACGTAGAAGCCGTTGGGGAATACCATCTGATTGATGGTGATACGGTTGGTGACGCCGGCGTGCGTGATGTCGTACAACGCCCCCTCAGTGGTGCCGTGAATGGCCGGTATGCGGATGTAGACCGCGTATTGACCAGGCGTGGAGCCGGCCGGGAAGTTCCATTGGGCTGTGCAATTCGATGGACTGGTACGGGCCTTGACGTAGCGCATTGAGTTGTTCTGGGCCGAGCCGGCCGTGGCAACGGTGAAACACCCAGCGGGGGATTCACTGAAATTGGCGGTGTTATCGTCCACGATGATTCCGGTGGCGGGCGCGGCAGGATAAGCCAGCGCCGATCCCGAAGGATAGATGACCGAGCCGTAGTAAACCAGCGCAGGGTTTTGCACCCAGAGCGAGTTCGGTTGGTTGTGCGCATTGTATGGGTCGGTGCCGGAGCCGGTCCAGCCGTAGGGGTCCACGGCAATGTTGGATGGGTTGCGGACCACGAAGTGCAGGTGTGCGCCGGTGGAGTTGCCGGTGTTGCCGCTGATGCCGATCATTTCTCCGCGAGGAATATTCGCACATCCGACCGGCGAACAAGACTGCACCGATACGGCGCTCATATGTCCGTAGGCAGTGTAGTAGCCATTGGTGTGATGTAGTTTTACGTAGATGCCAAGATTGGATTTGTGGTTCTGCGGGTCGTACCAACCGGAATAGATCACCTGGTCGGCGGCAGCGGCGGCATAGAGAGGGCGGTAGCTGATGCCGTAGTCAATGCCATCGTGGCCGTTGTAGGCCACCCAGTCGCCGATACTGTAACTCCAGTAGGTGCCGTAGCCGGCATCGCAGACCCCGGGTTCGGCGGGCGGGGTGCCGGCAGGAGGCGGGTTGGGGCAAACACGGCGTGCCTCATTCCCATTGAAGACAACGATGCGGCCGTCTGTGTCGGAATAATTGGGGGAAGTGTGATCGAAGACCGAGTTCTGCGAGGCAGAGCCGGGGTATGGCGGGTAGAGGAAGGCGTCCACGGCGGCGGCAGGCACGAGGTTGGATCGAGCCGCAGCGCTGGGGACGGAGAGTCCGCTTGCACCAAGGGCAAGCCCGGCGAGAAAAAGTCCAGCGAGGAGGAGGCGTGTCCGCGATTGTGGCATGAGTGATATGTGGAGAACGGAACTGGGTGACTTCCTATTGCGCGATGCGAAAAAAGGTTACGGTACAGGCGTGGCTTGCGATTGCGCCACCGATGCGAGCGTGGCAAGCACGACTTCGGCGGCGGCGATACATTCGTCGGGTTGCTCTTCGAAATCCACCTGGAAGCCGGTGAAGATCACACCGTCGGTGGCTTGATAGGTGACGAACTGGCGCACGCCTTGTTGCAGGACGATATTGATCTCATAGAAAATCTCGCCGATCTTGCGCATGTCGTGTTCCACTTGCAGGCCGGGCGCGAGGCCGCCGCTCAGGTTGGGTGCGATGGTGCAATACGGAATGTCGCGATGGCCGAGGGCAGGCTGTCCGTAGTAATCGGTGGTCTGCGCCCAGGTGCCTGTGCTGTATGTGACGCGGAAGTAAAAACCGGGCCGCGAGTCGGCGAGGTAGGTGGGCACGCCATCCCAAACATCGAAAGTCGGTTCCGAAGGTTCGGGCGAGGGCAGGATCAGTTCGGGCAGGAGGGTTTCGGTGGCGGTTGGGCCAATGGTGGGACGCGGCGACGGCGTGACGGTCGGCTCGGGCGTGTCGGTGGGGGTGGGCGTTTCAGTCGCAGGCGCGGTGGCAGAAGCCAGCGGTTGCGACGTTTCCATCACGGATGGCGACGCGGTGGCAGACGGGCCGCATGCAGAGAGCAGTGTGATCAATAAGACGGAGAGTGTGATCAGGCGTTTCATTGGGACTCACTTACGCATCCACGCTGGACAGCAGAGCGGGCCGGGGCTTGCGAGTTTTGTGATCTCTCCCGAATTTGCGTCCGCGATCCATACGGTGATTGTATCATCTAAAGCATGGACGACAGCGAAGGCCAAATAGTGCCCGTCTGCCGACCAGACCGGCGCCTCGACCAGCGCGCCTTCGAATTGTGTGAGGGCGTTGACCTCGCCAGTGGCAGCCTCAACGATGTAAATATTGCTCACAAGCGCATCGGCGGCCTGGTCGGCGCGGGGGTCATCCGGATTCTCGCGGTGGACGAACGCGATGTATTTCGAGTCGGGGCTCCATGCGGGGGCGTATCCATGCCCCGAGTCGGCCGGCGCGAGCGGACGTGCATCGCTGCCATCGGCGTTCATCAGCCACAGTTGGCCGAGCGGGAACGGCGTGGCAGAGTCGGGCAGGGCAATGAAGGCGATCTGGCGTCCATCCGGGGACCAGCGCGCGAAGGTGATGATCGAGTTTGCGTCGGCGCGCACCTGCCAGGTTTTGTTTGCGGTGGATGTGGCAGCCCACAACTCGGAGCCAAGCCCGAGTCCGCGTGTGAACGAGTAGAGGATGGTCTGGTCGTTTGGGGCAATGTCCATGTCGTAGGCGGCGGCTGGGATGGGGAATTGTCCTGCTGGTCCGTTCGGGGTGACGCGCATGATGCGCGTGTTGCCGAGCGCGTCCACGCGAAGGTAGAGACCCTGGTCGAAGTCCCAGGCGAGAAAGTGGCTGTCCGCTGCGGGGTAGGGAACCGAAGCGGTGCCGCTGGTTACGTCCACCTCCAGCACGAGCGGACCGTTCATGCAGTCCAGTTCGAGCGCGAGGTATTTTCCGGCCGGTGCGGGGTGGGCGGAGAGCAATGGGCAGGGCAGGTCCACGGGAATTTCGCGCGCAACATTGAACGCTGAATCGTATTCAAGCAGGGTGAATGCGGCGAGATCAAAAGTGAAGAGCGAAGAACTGGACGAGAGAGGGACAGGAGCGGCAGGGGTTGTGCAGGCGGAAAGGATGATACTAAACAAAAAAAGGCTGAAGATCGCGTGCTGGGCACTGCCTGTTGGATGATGCTTGAACATGG
>CAYNQA010000151.1:0-7554 GCA_964399225.1 uncultured Anaerolineaceae bacterium | reverse complement strand
TTGTTCGCGGGTGGGAACTTCACCGATCAGCAGGAGGTAGTACAGGCCGCCAACGAGGGGGATCTTGTTGCCGCGGTTCTTGGGCAATGCCTTGAGCACCTCGGGGATGGACATGCCGCGGAAGCGAATCCCTTCGGCGGGATCCACAAAAGAAATATCGGTCACCAGCGACTTGATATCGCGCATGCCGCCAACGATCTGACCAACGGTCACCTTATCCACCACGACTTCGGCGTGTTCCTTGGCCAGCGCCTTCATGCGTTCGCGCCAGGCGGGCAGTTGTGCGGCGAGCTTCTCATGCAAAATCATCTTCGACTCCTTGATTATTCAATTGATATCTAAAGTCTAGAGTCAAAAGTCGAAAGTCCAGAGACCTTCGACCTTCGACTTTTGACCAATTTACAGGCTCACCAATTTCTTGAGTGCCTCGTGCGTCTCTTTCACCGACGCAGCGGACTTTTCGAACATGGCTTTCTCATCGGCATCGAACTTGTATTCGATGATGCGTTCCATGCCGCCCGCGCCGAGCATAACCGGCACGCCGAAGTACATGTCGTTCAGGCCATACTCGCCCTGCATGTAGGCCGCGCACGGGACGATCAATTTCTTGTCCTTGAGAATGGCTTCGGCCATCTGCGCGCACGCCATGGACGGAGCATAGTACGCCGAGCCGGTCTTGAGCAAGTTGACGATCTCGCCGCCGCCCTTGCGAGTGCGGTTGACGATGGCCTCGAGCCGGTCAGCAGGCAGGTATTCCTTGAGCGGGATGCCCGCAATGTTGGAGTGACGGGTCAACGGCACCATCTCATCGCCGTGGCCGCCAAGCACGTAGCACTGGATGTTTTCGACCGAAACGCCCGTCTCCATCGCAACGAAGGCGCGCATGCGAGCCGAGTCCAGAATGCCGGCCTGGCCGATCACACGCTCGCGCGGCAGGCCGGTCTTCTTCAGGGTCAGATATGCCATCGTGTCGAGCGGATTGGTGAGAACAATGAAATAGGCGTTGGGCGAATACTTGAGGGTTTCGGTGGCGGCGGTGCCCACGATGCCCGCATTGATCGTCAACAGGTCATCGCGGCTCATGCCGGGCTTGCGCGCCACACCCGCGGTAATGATGACAATGTCCGAGTCTTTCGTGTCGGCGTAATTGTTGGTGCCGAGGATGCTGGAATCCTTGCCAATGATCGGCATGGCTTCGAGCAGGTCCAGGCCTTTGCCTTGCGGCATGCCTTCCACTACATCCACGAGCACAACGTCGGCGAGTTCGCGTTCGGCGATCCAGTGTGCGGCTGTCGAGCCGGTCATCCCAGCGCCGATGATCGAGATTTTATTCATCGTTCCTCCAATTTATCGTAGTTGCTGAATTTTATTCCAGAGTTGGGCATGCGCAAAGTTGAATTTGTCACCTTTTTTGCGTGCCATTTAGTGACAATTAGACGAAAAGAGAGACTCTTCCGACCGATTCGGAAAAGTCTCTCTGCGCTTCTTTCTGGACTATTGTTCGGATTCCGCTTCGAGGAAGCGGGTGGCCTGGATGGCCGCCGCCGCCCCCATACCGGCCGAGGTGATCACCTGACGGAAGTGCGGGTCGGCCGCCTCCCCCGCCGCGAACACACCCGGGACGTTGGTCTGCATCAGGTTGTCCACTTCGATGTATCCGTGGTTGTCCATCTGCAACTGTCCCTGGAAGATCTGGGTGTTGGGTGTATGGCCGATGAAGATGAAAATGCCATCGGCTTCAACGATGGTCTCATCGCCGGTCTGCACGTTCTTCAAGCGGACCGCCTCCATTTTGTCGGTGCCGATGATCTCGGTGGCGACCGTGTTCAGGATGAACTTGATCTTGGGGTGGTCCTTCGCGCGCTTTTGCAGGATCGCACCGGCGCGCAATTCCTCGCGACGGTGGATGACGGTGACGGATGAGGCGTAGCGGGTGATGAAGATGGCCTCTTCGAGGGCACTATCGCCGCCGCCGACAACGATCACCTTCTTGTCTTTGAAGAAGGCGCCGTCACAGGTGGCGCAGTAGGAGACGCCGCGTCCCAGCAGGGTGTCTTCGCCGGGGATGTTGAGGTGGATGGGGCTGGCACCGGTCGTGACGACGAGGGAGTCTGCGAAGTACTCACCCGCATCGGTCGTGACCCGAAACGGGCGGGCAGTAAGGTCCACTTTATTGGCGAGGTCAAATTCCACACGCGTTCCGAAATGTTCGGCCTGTTTCTGGAAAAGTTCGCCAAGTTGTGCCCCACCCACGCCTTCGGGGAAGCCGGGATAGTTCTCGATGGTGTAGGTCAATGCGGCCTGACCACCGAGTTGGTTGCCGGTGAGAACCAGCGGAGCCAGTTCGGCGCGCGCTGCATAGAGGGCGGCCGCGAACCCAGCCGGGCCAGACCCAAGGATGAGCATTTTTACGTGATTACCGTTCATTTCAGTCATGGTTTTACCTTGTTTGTGAGTTTTACCACCTAAGTGACAACACGTCCACCCATGTTATTACGGAAAGGCTAATGCTCTTTCAGCGAGAGCGGATGCGGTTTTTTCATGGCAGGTTCGTATGTTTCAACGCAATTACGGCTGGCTTTGGCCTGGTAGAGAGCTTTGTCGGCAGCCCCCAATAACTCATTTGGATTTTTGGCATGATTCGGGAAACAGGCGATACCGAGCGAAAGTGTGGTCCGTACGCGCACATCGCCGATGGAAAATTCAAGCAATGAAAAGGCCGAGCGCCATTCCTCAGCACGGCGGGCGGCATCTTGCAGGGTGGCACCGGGCATCACGACCACCATCTCATCGCCGCCGTAGCGGCAGGCAATGTCGCTAATGCGGGTATTTTCAAGAAGGAGCGTACCCAGCGTTTGCAGCACAGTATCGCCGGCCTGATGGCCATAGGTATCGTTGATGGATTTAAAATGGTCCACGTCCATCATCACCACGCTGATCGGGAAGGATTCCCGGTCGGAGCGGGAGATCTCGCGTTCGAGGGTCTCTTCCATGAAGCGGCGGTTGAAGAGGCGGGTCAGGCTGTCGCGGATGGCTTCTTCGCGCAACTGCTCGTGCAGGTGCTCGATCTCCATGATTTGGACCTGCAGGCGTGTGTTCATCACGCGCAATTCTGACTCGGTATGTTTGCGCTCGGTGATATCCTGCTGCATTGCAATGAAACGGATGGCCTTTCCATTGGCATCGGTGACCGGGGCGATCATCTGCTGAGCCCAGTAGAATCCGCCGTCTTTTTTCCGGTTCAGGATCTCGCCCTGCCAGGTTTCCCCGCGTTTGATCGCTTCCCAAAGGTATTTATAGACCTGCTGGTTCGTTTCACCCGATTTCAGGACTCGGGGAGTTTGTCCGCGCACATCCTCCAAAGAGTAACCTGTGAGGTGGGTGAACTGCGCGTTGACATATTCGATGCGGCCTTCCGCGTCGGTGATCAACACGGCCGAAGGGCTTTGCTCCATGGCGTATCGGAAGATACGCAGGTCGTTTTCGTTCTTCTTGGCTGCGGTGATATCACGCCAAGTGATGATCTTGCCGAGCATCTGACCGGCGCGGTCCTTAAGCGGCAGGATCGATATGTCGAGATATAAAAAAGGATGGTCTGGCAATTGCAGTTGAAAACGTTCCTGCTGGCGAACATGCTCTTCGATCATCTCTTTCCAGCGCGCAAAAACCTCGATCACCGGTTTACCGATGGGAGCATCGACTACGGAGGCCAGTTGAAGCGCGCGGGTGTTCAGGTCCACAACGCGGCCCAACAGATCCACCACCAAAAGTCCATCCTCGATATTTTCAACAAGAATATCGCGGCTAATGTAGGTCAAATCCATCAAGCCAAGACTAAGCATGCCATACGCAAAGGAAATACAGCTGACAAAAACGAAGACAGGCGAGTAATCTATGGCAGGAAATGTTCGATCGAACAATAAAAAATAACCGATCCCAATCGCTGGAACGAGAATGCCGGCCAGGATGGAGATCAATTGTTTTCGGTAATAACTTGGGGCGCGGGCAAAATCAACGACGAGAAGCCCCACTCCATACAATGTTATGCCGTATACGTACAACAGATTAAACCAGTACCAGGGGCCTCCACGGAATTGTCCGGCGGGTGTCGTAAAATCATATTGCCCGAAATATAAATGGTGCAATGGATCGGTCCAAACGATAAGCAGGGTTAAGCCAGGGACGATGAACAGTGCGATCAATACACGCCTGGTCAGCCAGGCTGCTCGGCCAGTATACTGAAGTATCAGCACCAATAACAAAGGCGCGATCGAAAGAATGCCAAAATGCGCCATGTTGAGCCAGATGCGTTTTTCTTCCCCCTGGTTCGAAAGATAAACGCCGGCGTACATCCAGTTCCAGAGCGTTACCGCCAGGAACAGAAAAAACAGGGCATGGCCGCCCGGCGAACTGCGCCTGCGCCAAATGAATCCTGCCAGCGTTAATGTGAGAGCGCCGGTTAGGATCAACCAGGTCTCATACGACACAGCACTCATTTCACGGCACCGTCGGCAGCTTCCATGGCTTTATCCAAAATTCCCAGACCTTCAGCCAGCTGTTCTTCGGTGATGTTCAAAGGCGGGATGATCAGCACCGTATGCCAATGTGTATAAAGAAACAACCCATGATCGAGACAGTATTTCCGCAAGGCGGTCATTTCCGGCGAGGAGCCGTTCCACGGCGCCATGGGTTCCTTCGTTTTTCGATCTTTCACCAGTTCAACGATGCCAAACAACCCGATCGAGCGGACCTCCCCCACCGAGGGGTGTGCTTCACCAAGGTCAGTGAGCATACGCTTCAAGGCCGGACCCATGGCGGCCGCGTGCTCCACGAGCTTATCGTCACGCATCACGTTGATGTTCGCCACCGCCGCCGCCAGCGAGACCGGGTGCGAGGTGTATGTCAGCCCCGATTCAAAGACATGCTCATCGAATGCTGCGGCGATCTTCGGCTTCATCGCGACCGCCCCCAACGGCGCATACGCGGATGTAAGTCCCTTGGCCATGGTCATGATGTCCGGAACCACGTTCCAGTGCTCGATGGCAAACCATTTTCCAGTGCGGCCGAACCCGCTCATCACTTCGTCTGCGATCATCACGATACCGTACTTGTCGCACAACGCGCGCACGCCCTGCATGTATCCATCGGGCGGAATGATGATGCCGTTGGTGCCGGTCACCGACTCCATCAGGATGGCAGCAATGGACTCCGGTCCCTCATAAAGGATGACCTCTTCGAGATGATTTAGATAATCGCGAGTGAACTCTTCTTCGGAAATATTTGGATTTGTGCGATGGAACGTGGAGCGATAACGATACGGGTCCAGGAAGTGAACCACGCCCGGCATGAGGCCCGGCTCCCACGCCACCCGGCGCGGATCGCCCGTAGCGGCCATGGCCCCCGCCGAAGCGCCGTGATAAGAGCGATAGCGCGTCAGGATCTTGAAGCGTTTGGTATAACCGCGCGCAAGTTTGATGGCGTTCTCGTTCGCGTCGGCGCCGCCGAGCGTGAAGAGCACCTTGCTGAGTTCGCCGCCCGGGGTCACATCTGCAACGGCTTTGCTCGCCAATGCGCGGACTTTGGTGGTCATGCCCGGTGCGGCGTAGGGAAGTTCGGCGGCTTGTTCCTGCATGGCTTTGATGACACGCTGGTTGCCATGCCCAATATTGACGCACATTGTCATTGAATTGAAATCGAGATAGCGCTTATCGTTCACATCCCAGAAGTACACCCCCTCGGCGCGTTTCACTGCGATCGGATTCACTTTTGCCTGAGCCGACCAGGTCCAGAAGACGTGCTCTTTTGAAAGCGGCAGAATTTCAGAATCGGGCAGTTCAAACATGTAGGCTTCCTTGATTATGAAGTTTTGCGAATCGTATCATAGATTTGTTCAGAAATGGTTCAACGTTTGACAGGGGGCAATATGGGGGATTAAGTATTACGAGTTTCCTCATTATTTGTAGGCGGTAACGGTAAAATCGGGCTGATGCAAAACCTTTCCCATTTCCCTTATAAAAAAATCGCGGTGATCGGCACCACCAGTTCAGGCAAAAGCACATTGGCAGCTCAACTTGCAGACAGACTCAAATTGGACTTTGTTGACCTGGATGCACATTATTGGCAACCAAACTGGACCCCCGCCCCGCTGGAAGATTTTCGCGCGAGCGTGGATAAAGCAACGCACCGCAACGACTGGGTGGTGGCAGGGAATTACCACGCTGTGCGCGATCTGGTCTGGCCGCGGGCGGAGGCATTGATCTGGCTGGACTATTCTTTTGGGCTCGTGTTTTGGCGTCTGCTCACTCGAACCGTTCGGCGTTCGATTACACAGGAGGAATTATGGAACGGGAACAGGGAGAATTTCTGGAATCAAATTAGAGTCTGGTCGAGCGATTCTTTGATCAACTGGTTCTTCAAAAGTTATTGGCGGCGCAGGCGCGAGATTCCCCTTCTGTTAAAGCTGCCCGAACATACACACTTGACGATGCTACACTTCCGGTCACCACGTGAGACGGATGCGTGGCTGGATAACCTGCCTTCGCAGGGCTAGGAGTCCTCTCCCTTTTTGATCCAGCCAACCAGTTGGGTCACGCCGAGGGCGGCGAGCAATGCCAGGAAGGCTGCCCATTCGAAGGTAAATTCGAGGCGTGAGAGCATCCCCGCAAGCGAAAGGATGAACCCAATAGCCGTAACAATGCTCAAGCGGGCAAGATGGCGGCGGGTGACAGCAGCGATTTCATCATCGGCGGAGGCAGAGGCGACACGACGTGTGAAGTCGGTCAGGTCCCAGGCGATGAGGGCGCCAAGCGAGGCGGCAAGCATCCAGCCGAGGGGAAGGTCGAGCCAAAGACCAAAGCCGGCGAGGATGAGGCAGGTCAGGAGTCCGAGCGAAGCGGCCCAGCGGACGTGACGGGCTTCCGCGACGATCCACAAAAGACCGGCAAGCAGGATCCAGCGCGCGAGGGAGGCATGTCCATCGATGTAATAGTTCCAACCAAGCGACCCTGCACAGACCAGGATCGAAACGTATTGAACGGCTTTCATGCGGAGGCCCTCCCCACTGCACGAATCCACTGCGGCGGGCGGCCGAGTGAATGGCGGACAGCTTGATCGAATGGCTGGGAAACATCCCAATTGAGGATCTGAATTCCTGCGCGGTGCAATTGCCCGAGCAGCAACTCGCGCTCAAGGCGCACAACGCGCGCAGCCTGCTCCACTTGCGGAATGCGCGGCAGGTGCGCAGTTTCAAATGCGATGGGATCGGGGCTGACAACGAGGACTTGAAATCCGCGCGCGCGCAATTGAACAAGGACGTTCAGGTCTTCGTTTGCGAGCGGACTGACAAAGACCAGTTGCGAGTTGGCTGGGAAAAGCCGCGTGGGTAAGTGAGCGAGGTTCGAAAAAATATCGGAGCCAGCCGAACGGGCTGAAGCGAGCGCATGCAGGATTCTCTCGCGCTGCAGTTTTCCGTAGCCGGGCAATGTCCAATGCAGGTATTGGCCGTACAGCAGCACCCACTTCCAGTGCAGGCGCGGCGCCTTCACCAGCAGCACC
>CAYNQA010000150.1:0-7585 GCA_964399225.1 uncultured Anaerolineaceae bacterium | reverse complement strand
TCAACAAGGCGAACAGTTCACCAAGGATCCAGTTGGCCGCGGCTTTCGGTCCGACCGTGGACGGCAGGCTGCGGACCGTGGCCTCGAAAAAGTCTGCTGTGCCTTTTTCCTCGACGAGACGAGCCGCGTCTTTTTCCGGCAGCTTGTAACTTGCAACGAATCTTTGTAACTTCGCTTGAGGCAGCTCCGGCAACTCCGCGCGGACGCGAGCCAGCCAGGCCTCATCCACATGGAGTGGAGGCAGGTCCGGTTCGGGGAAGTAGCGGTAATCGTGCGCGTCTTCCTTGCTGCGCTGGGAGTAGGTTTTCTCGCTGGCTTCATTCCAGCCGAGGGTTTCCTGATCTATGAGTCCGCCCGCTTCGAGCACCTTGCTCTGACGTTCGATCTCATAGAGTGTGGCACGTTCCAATGCACGGAACGAGTTGAGGTTCTTCACTTCGGTGCGCGTACCAAATTCTTCATCGCCAACTAGCCGCACCGAGACGTTCGCCTCGAAACGGATGACGCCCTTCTCCATGTCGCCGCTGTTGACCTCGAGGTAGCGCAAAATGTGACGCAGCGCCTCGCCATACGCCACGGCTTCCTCCGCCGAGCGGATGTCCGGTTCGCTGACAATTTCAAGCAGCGGCACGCCCGCGCGGTTGAGGTCAAGAAGCGACCCGCCGTCCACGTGGGTCAATTTGCCGGTATCCTCCTCCAAATGCACACGGCGGACTCGGATGGTCCGCTCGCCTTTGGAAGTTTGAATCACAAGCTGACCGTTCACCGCCAGCGGTTGTTCATATTGCGAAATTTGGTAGCCTTTGGGCAGGTCGGGATAAAAATAATTCTTGCGCGCGAACACACTGACCGGATTGACCGTGCACCCCAACGCCAGCGCCACGCGGATGCCCATCTCCACCGCCATCTGATTCACCACGGGCAATGTCCCCGGCATCCCCGCGCAAACGGGGCACACCGCGCTGTTCGGCGGCGCGACAGTGTTATCCACCACTGCGCAGGCGCAGAACATCTTTGATCTGGTTTTCAATTCGGCGTGGACTTCGAGTCCGATGACGGGTTCGTAGGTCATGGGGATATTATACAGGGGAGAAGGCAATAAACACAAAGGCACGAAGCCTCAAAGAAAAACTTTGTGACTCCGTGCCTTTGTGTTGTTATTTAAAATTTCTATTAGAACTTCGACTTCCTCTTCCCTAAAAACGCTTCCACGGCTTGTCTGTGTTCCATCGAACGTCCCGCCTCTTCCTGTAAATCTGCCTCGGTTGCGAGGACTTCTTCGAGATTTGGGTACATGGATGCATTGAACGCCTGCTTGGTCTTGCCATACGCGCCGATCGGTCCCTGCGCGAGTTGCTCTGCAGTGGCTTGCACGGCTTCCATCAAATTGAACGGCACGACGCGGTTGACCATGCCCCACTTGTGCGCAGTCTCGGCGGTGATGGGTTCGTTGCTGAAATAAAATTCCGCCGCGCGCCCGAGGCCGATGATGGCGGGCAGGAACAGCGACACGCCGCTGTCAGGAACCAGCCCGATGCCGCTGAAGCCGACCACGAACTTCGCTTCGTCCGCGGCGATGCGCAGGTCACAGGCGAGGGCGATGCCGAGACTGGCACCGGCGCACATCCCGTTGACCGCGGCGATGACCGGCTTTTCGATTTGGCGAATCTTCAAGATGAGGGGATTGTAGGTTTTTTGCAGATGCTCACGATACGAGACTTGTCCCGCCGCTTGCAGCATTTCGGTGATGTCATGTCCCGCGCCGAAGACGTTGCCCGAGCCGGTGATGACCACTACGCGAGTCTGCGGGTCGCGGGCCGATTCGTCGAGGGCGTTTTGGAGGGCGAGGATCAGGTCGAAGTTGAAGGCGTTGGCGCGTTCGGGGCGGTGAACGGTCAGGGTGCGGACGCCCGCTTTGGAGGAGGAAAGAAGCGATGTCATTTTTTCGTGGCCTGTCCCGGATATGGTTGATTGTCTCAATATTAACACGAAGGCACGAAGTCACAAAGACTCAAACGCGCTTTGTGACTTCGTGCCCTGGTGCCTTTGTGTTGTCCTTGGTTTTTTATAGTAACAGACCGGGCGCTGGGCCCGGTCTGTTTGATCTACTCGAGTCCGTCTTCGGCGGAGTCGTCGTCTGAGTCGAATTCCAGTTCCACTTTTTCGCTGTCGAGGTAAACCCACAACAGCAGCACGTCGCCGTCGGGCGATTTCACATTGCGCGCCGCAAGGATGGGCGCGGTCTGTTCGAGGCCAAGGTCGTTGCGATAATGGAGATGAATGTCCTTTTGGTTGTGCCACGCGCGGTAGCAGCGCTCCACGAGCGCGTTGCCGTTGAACGTGCGCAGACGCGTGAGCAGGGGGATGGAGAATGCCGGGCCTTCATTCAGACCCATGGCCCAACCGTCATTGACGGCTTCAAATACGGGCGGGGGACCTTCGATAATGGTGATTCTGTCGTCCATAAGAGTTACCTGGCCGGAATATACCACATGTTGGCAGGGCCTCCCTTGCAATTGCTCATCAGAGTTTGGTTAGAGTATTTTTATATTTTTCACCACACAGCCCACAGAGATTTATATTTTCTCAGTGCCCTCCGTGATCTCCGTGGTGAGACAAGACTATAATTGCTTTATGTCCAAACTCACCCCCAAGATCATCCTCGAAGGTACGCGCCTGACTTTTAAGACTGACATCGCCTTCCTGCTGAACGAGCATCCGCGCATTGTGGGGCCGCGCAAGTATCGCTACCATTCGCCGCTCATTTCCGCCGAGTGGTGCGCATTCACCAACTTTCCGTGGGGCCGCGGACCGATCAACTTCGAGCCGCAGGAAGAACCGCTGGCCATGGAGACATACGCCGCATGGGCGCATCTCTTCGAACTGCAAAAATATTATTCGTGGATCGTGGACCGCTTCCACATTTCCACGCGCGCATATCAGTTGGAAACCTACAAAAAGGATTACGACTTTCGCTGGCTGGAGGAGCGACTGCTCCCGCTCGGCTTTCATCTCGTGTTGTTAACTCGCACACCAGACTCCTTCGAAGCGGCGCGCGCGGAGCGGCTGAAGGTTTCGGGCAATCCCTCGCAATACGACAACCTGAACATTTTCATTGAAGAACAGGAACTGATGCGCCGTCTCGCGCGCGAATCGATTCTCCCCCGCCTCGAACTCGACATCTCCGACAACAACCTTGACTCTGCCGTTACACGAATCGCCGATTGGATGGAATCCACCGGCGGGTTGTACATGAGGTAGGTCGGATTGGCAATCCGACCTACAACGATTTTACAATTTTCTTCACCAACCCCGGCCCGCGATAGATCAGGCCGGTATACAACTGCACCAGCGCCGCACCCATGTCGATGCGGCGTTTTGCATCTTCAGGACTCATGATGCCTCCCGCCGACACCACGGGGATTTTCCCTTCGAGACGTTTCACCACCTTCGCCAACATCGCCTCACTCTTGACGGTGAGCGGGCGCCCGCTTAGCCCGCCGGTTTCGCCCGCCAGCGCAGACCGCAGCCCCTCGCGGGCGAGCGTGGTGTTGGTGGCGATGACGCCGTCCATGCCGGTGCGCAGGATCACGTCGAGCGCGTCGTCCAATTCGGCGTCGCTCAGGTCCGGTGCGATCTTGACGAGCAGCGGAACGCGTTTTTGGAGGCTGGCTTCTTCGAGCTTGCGTTGGGCGTGCAATTGTTCGAGCAGTTTTTCGAGCGCGTCACGCGCCTGCAATTGACGCAGTCCCATCGTGTTCGGCGAACTGACGTTGATCGTCAGGTAGTCTGCCAGCGGAGCAAAGACCTGCACCAGCGAAAGGTAATCGAGCACGGCCTGCTCGTTGGGCGTCTCTTTGTTCTTGCCGAGGTTCAGGCCGAGCACCAGGTCCGATTTTGGCAGGCGGCGGCGGAGCACATATTCGAACGGGCTGATCTTGGGTCGGGGCGTGATGCGTTTCTGGACGTATGTGGCGCCGCGGCTGGGAAAGCCCATGCGGTTGATCACGGCCTCATCCTCCAGCAGGCGGAAAACGCGCGGGGCGGGGTTGCCCGCCTGGGGCAGCGGCGTGACCGTGCCCACTTCCACGTGACCGAATCCGAGGGCGGCGAGTCCCTGCACGGCGAGGCCGTCCTTGTCGTATCCCGCCGCCAACCCGACCGGGTTCTTGAACGTCAGGCCGAAGGCGGTCACCGGCTTGGCACGCGTGGAATAGACGGCCCGCAGAATGGACAACACAGCCGGCATGCGCTGGGCCGCACGCAATAAGCCGAGCGTCACGCCATGCGCGCGCTCGGCCTCGAGACGAAAGAGAAGCGGACGGAGAAGGGGATACATGCTGGCTATTATAGACGAAGCGGCAGCAGTCGTTTATGAATAAGGGCTATAAGATGGCGCGCCCCAGGAAATAACTTACCGCGTTCGTAATGATGCAGAACAGGAAAAGCCATGACAGGGAAGGTTTTTTGCGAACCATGAAATAGATAAACGTGCTTTCAAACACAACGGCAAGTATTTCGATAAGCATGATCGTGGATGTGGCGGATATTCCCGTTGGAGAAATTGGCTCCGGGTATACACCATAGCGAAACACAGCAAAGAAGAGCAGTACACATAGGAACGGAAGCAGCAGGATGGCAAGCGCTCTTAATCCAATACGTTGTTTTCCTTCTTTGTGAGCTGACACGGCGAGGAGAATTGAAAACGCCAAACCGCCGAACAAGGAGATGAGTCCAACCGCCTCCGCACTTTCGTAGTGATACGCGGTGATGGCTGGGAAGAATCCCCATAGCATCGGGTACGAGATTCCGTTCGCTAGGAGCGACAGCAGGACATAGCTCAAAAACGTTCGGAAGTTTCCCCGTTTCCACAACCACATTAAAACCGCAAACACGAACGGCTCGACAATTAAGGTGAGCAAGAACGAGCGAAATGTTCCAGAAACAAGCGGCGTTTTAAAATGATCATCAACCGTAATGGTTAATGTTTGTGCATTGGACGATATTTTGAAATATGCGCGGTCCCCATATTGCACTGGAACTCCGTCGAAAACATCGCTGGACCGTTCCCCATCAGGAAAACGGATCTTTATTCTAAAAGGCATTTTTTCAGGGTAACCTTGAAAACCAGGCAAATCGATTCTCACCCCAGACTCGATCGGAGTATACATTCTCCATTTACACCAATGATCATAACAATACAATTCATTGTCGTGCTTCATGTTGACAGAATTCGGAGTTTGCGTCACTTCAACAGAATACGTGCATGACTGGTCCCCGCAGAAGACTAGGGTGAAGCTCTCAATGGTTTGCGTTGTGCCGTCTTTGAGATCGAAAGTAAACCAATATTCAGAGGGAGGTGGGGCCGAATTGGCAGATGCTGACTTGAGGGGAAGGAACGCGGTCAGGAGAACCGCAAAAATGATCACCAGTTTATGTGCTCGCTCCATGGATTCCTAACCTGATTATTGAAGTGTGCGCGTTCATTTCTCGCGCGGGATGAAATTCCTTCCGCCCACCCATGCCCCCACCGCTGTTCCCAAAACCGAAAGCAAAAAGGAAAACAGCACGGCCGTCTCGAACCCTGTGGCGGTCAACGCGTCGAGCATGGGAGATTGTTGCGTGTTGGCGCTCATCCGCACGGACTCGGGAATCAGCGCGCCTACAATTAATCCCAACACCGCGCCAAATGCCATGCCCGTGTACGCGCCGATGCTCACCCCGCCTGTCGTCCCCGCGGTGCGGACGGTGAGTGCGGCGGTGAGGGCGCCCGTCAAAATGCCGAGGAGCAATCCCACCCCCGCGCCGATCTGGACTCCTGTCAGCGTTTCGGTGATGGCGCCAACCGCCGCGCCGAGCAATGTCCCGCCGATGGCGCCGAGGAAACTGCCGAAGAGGATGCTTTTTGGTTTGAGGTTATCTTCCATTTGTACACCTGTAAAATTTACGACTGCGTTAAGAACTTCCTCGTCGCTTCAATTTTATCCTTCTCTACCTTCTCGTTTGCTTCCCAATAATCGAGCATCTCGTTGATCGTCAGCACCGCGTGCATGGCATAGCCCGCCTGCGCCAGCGATTCCTTCGCGCCCGATTGGCGATCCACAAGCACGACGACGTCCTTCACGACCAAGCCCGCGCCTGTCAACTTTTCGATGGCTTCGAACTTGCTTCCGCCCGTGGTGGCGAGATCGTCAATGACCACGACCGTCTCGCCCGCGCGGTACTCGCCTTCGATCTCGGCCTTCGTGCCGTAGGTCTTCACTTCCTTGCGCGGGTAGATCATCGGGTAATCTCCCGCCAGCGAGATGGCCGTCGCGATGGGAATGGCCGCGTAGGGCAGACCCGCCAAACGGTCGAAGGTGAGGCGTTGCAAGATGGGCAGGTACGCCGCGCCGATCTGTTCCAGCAGTTTGGGATATGTGATGATCTGGCGCAGGTCAATGTAGATGGGAGATTTGAGTCCCGACTTGAGGGTGAACTCGCCGAATTTGATGCAACCCGCGGAGAGCAATCCATCTGCAAGGGAAGTGAGATTTTTGTCCATGGCTCCTCTTAATATCCTCGTTCGAAGTCAACGCGATACAACAAGTTTTCGCCCTTTAAGTAGCGGTGGTAGTTTGTGGCGAATAATTCCGCCAGGTCGGCGGGCAGGCTGGGCGCGGAGGTGTGAAAGGTCATCAGCAGGTTCGGCGTATCCCAAAATGGATGATCCTTTGGCAAAGGTTCCTGCTCGAACACGTCCAACACGGCGGCGGCGAGTTTCTTGGCGACCAGCGCTTCGATCAGCGCGGACTCGTCCAAGGCGCTGCCGCGGCCGACGTTGACGAAAACGGCGTGAGGCGGGAGCGCCGCCAACAGGTCAGCGTTTACGATGCGGCGTGTGTCCGCTGTGTTGGGCAGGACGCTGACGAGATAGTCCAGGCCGCGGGCAAAGTCGGGGAGAGAGGCGCCGTGATAGTACGCATCCACGTCGGCGCTGTCTTCGCTCGCGCGCGTGTATCCGCGCACGTTCATGCCGAAGTGTTTCGCTGTCCGCGCCAGGTGCGAGCCGATCGAGCCCACGCCCAGCAGGCCGATCGTTTTGCCGCGCAGCATGCCAGTCTGACTTCCATCCCAGCGGCGTTCCTGCTGTGCCTGGCGCCGCTCGAAGATGCGCCGTTCGTGCGCGAGCAAATACCCAAAAACATATTCGGACATTAACCCGCCGAAGACGCCGCGCGCGTTGGTCAGGATGTAATCGCGGCGCAAACTGGGATCGAGCAGCGGCTCCACTCCCGCCCAACTGGCTTGCGCCCAACGGAGATTTTTCAACGCTGGCAACGTAACGCGGATCAACGACGGTTCGCCAAAAACGATCTCGCAATCCGCCCCCGCCTGCATTGCTGTTTCCGCGTCGCTGGCCGAAACGATGATCGCATCGGGCAGGGCGGCGGCTTCGATCGATCGGCGATACTCGTCGGCGCGTCTCGACAGGATCAGAAGTTTAGCCATGTTTCTGTATTTCGGCCTGGATGCGCAACATCTCGTCGCGTATCTCCGCCGCGGCGTGACCTGGATTGGACGCCCGCGAGATGGCGCGCGAGAT
>CAYNQA010000149.1:0-7629 GCA_964399225.1 uncultured Anaerolineaceae bacterium | reverse complement strand
GAACAGCATTGTGAACACCGCCCAGAGATTCATGGCCGCGGCCACGAGCGAGACATTGCCGATCTCAAAGCCCTTGAAGAAAAACAAATAGCCCGCCGAATACAAAACCGCAGCGACAGGGACCCAAAGAAGGCTCTGCATAGTCAAGGCAATTTCAGCAGAAAACGCAAAGGCTATCAAGAACATCAATATCAAGCCAGCCAACTGCGACCAGAAAAGCGCCTTGAACGACCCGAGCTGCCGGGCAAAAACACCGCCGAGAAAATCGTAGATCCCCCAGCCGAACATGCCGCCGATGCCGATAAGGATGCTGGCTAAATTGTCATTCATCCCTAGAGAGTCCATTGAAGGGAACTGGATTATTCATGGAACTCAAAAAGCGCGGACGGAGAAAAAATAATTGTCCACCGTCCGCGGTCCATCGTCATTTTTTGTTCCACTTCTTCATCGGCAGGACGAAGTCATACGGATACTCAGCCAGGATCTCCATCACGCCGTCCGGGCGGACCCAGATGGTATCTTCGATGCGGAAGCCCATGCCCTGCTCGGGGTAGTACAACCCCGGCTCGGAAGTGATGACCACACCGGGCGCGAGACGATGGCTATCGTCCGCGAGCAGGTGACTGCCCGGTCGTTCGTGGATGTTGAGCCCCACGCCATGGCCAAGACTGTGGACATATCCATCCAGCGGCGCTGTCTTGGAGCTGAGCTGAGTCTTGTGTCCCTTCGACTCGAAATATTCACACGTCATGCGCTGGTAATCGCGGAAGGGCGCATTCAGGTCGAAGTTATCGTAGACCTTGTCGAAGATCTCCTTGACCTGACCGTACATCTCCTCCGCTTCCGGCGTGGCGTACCCGAGACTCCACGTCCGCGTGAAATCGTAGAAGTAGCCTCCGCCACGCTCGGCCGGGTAGATGTCGTAGACGATGGTCTGCCCGAGGCGGATCAAGTCTTCCGGATTGCCCTGCGAGTGCGGCAAGCCCGCATCGCGGCTGATCGAGAAGATAAAGCCTTCAGGCAATTCCGCGCCGCGCTCGGCGATCCACAAACGGATTCTCGATTGCATGTCGCCGATCGTCAACGGCGAGCCGTCTTCCTTGAGCAGCACTTCGTCCGCACGGACATCACAGGAGGTCATGTACTCGGCGGTCAAACGCACGACCTCGGTGGTAATGCGCCCCATGTTGCGGATGCGGGCAACTTCGTTTTCATCTTTCGTTTCCATGGCGCGGATGAAGATCGAGTCATTCTCGCCGACCAGTTTCAAGTCTGGCAGGAGCGACTGCAAGCTGGTCATCGTTCCGAACGTGCTGCCAAACTCCACCTTGCCATAAACAGCCACGCGCGCACTCGTCAAACCGACATCGGTCAATAAGCGCTTGAAGAGGATTGCCCCGGTTTTCGTCATGTCGCCACCGGTTTCCTTCATGAGTTCGGCCATCGGGTACTGTCCCAACGAACGGACTTCCAGGCCGGTCTTGGCGGCCTCACCGCGTTCCATGTCATTACAATACAAGATCGGCGCTTCGCCGCGTTTCTTCACCAGCACCGCACCGCTGATATGTCCGCCGCCGGTAAAGTAATACATGGGCGGGTTATGCTCGGCGCTGCCCAGCACCAGCAGGGCATCCAGGTTGCGGGCTTGCATGAGGGTATCGATGTCTGATTTCATATGGCTCCAGAAAGAAGAGAGTAGAGAATAGAGAGTAGGGATTGTTCCTGTTCGGGAAGAACGGTCCGCGGATCGAGGAGAACTTTATCATTCTCCGTCCGCGCGATGATGGGCGGATTCGATTCGCGCAGGCGTTTCATAAATTTATCAGGGTTTTTCACAGCCAATGACAACACAAACGTCGGCATGGACTCTTCCGGCAGACTCCCGCCGCCGACCGTGGACTCAGACTCGGTCACCTCGCCCTGCCCCAACCTCGCCTGCCACGCCTCGGCGCGACTTCGCACCTGCTCAGCCGTCGCGGACATCATCCGCCAGATGGGAATTTCGCGCGTTGCCTCGTCTTTGAGGTAGTGCAACAACGTCGCTGAGAGTGCCGCCAGACAGAGCTTGTCCGCACGGACAGCGCGCGCCAGCGGATGCTTTTTGATCTTATCTAGCAATTCTTTTTTGCCGACGATGATTCCCACCTGCGGACCGCCGAGTAGCTTGTCGCCAGAGAAGCAGACAATGTCTGCTCCTGCGGCGAGGGATTCTTGCACGGTCGGTTCGTGGCCGAGACCGTATTTTGCAGTGTCGAGCAACGCGCCAGAACCCAGATCATCCACAAAGGGAAGTTCGTGCTTGTGGGCAAGGTCGGCGATCTTGCTGAGTTCCGGTTCCTCGGTGAAACCGATGATCTTGAAGTTGGAGCGATGCGCGCGCAACACCATCATCGCGCCTTCGCGGATCGCTTCCTCGTAATCACGCAAGCGGACCTTGTTCGTCGCGCCGACCTCGGCCAGTTTCGCGCCCGATTGTTTCATCACATCCGGCACACGGAAGGAGCCGCCGATCTCCACGAGCTGGGTCCGTGAGATGGCGACTTGCCTGCCCTTCGCCAACGCCGACAACACCAGCAACACGGCGGCGGCATTGTTGTTCACGACCAGTGCTGCCTCCACGCCGAGCAGGCGCTTGAGCAACTCTTCAGCATGGATGGCGCGCGATCCGCGCTTGCCGGTGGTCAGGTCAAATTCGAGGGTGGAGTAGCCGAGCGCGGCCGCTTGCATCGCTTCGCTGGCGGCGCGGCTCAATGGCGCGCGTCCGAGGTTGGTGTGCAGGATCACGCCGGTGGCATTGATCACGGGCTGGAGGCTGGGACGAGTCCAGGCGGCGAGACAGGCGTCCACGCGGGCGAGGATGGATTCGTTTGAGGGCAGGTCAACGCCCGATGCGGACTGCGCCCTCACACCGTCGAGAACGAAGCGGATGGCGTCCACTACGAGGGGACGCCCGTATGCAGAGACAACGCCAGCCAGGTGCGGCGTCTGCAGCAGAGAATCGACAGAGGGAAGATTACGCAGTGGGTTCGTCATGGTCGTCGACGCGGGGCACCTGCCACTGCGAACGTTCACGCAAGCGCAAAACAGATTCGATGGCGATCAACCCGCCCGCAAGGCCGAGGATGATGTAGAGCGTGACCAGGCGCGCAAGTTGCAGCCATGCCAGCGTTGCGCCAAAGACCCCCACCCAAATCGCCTGCCGTACGATGACAAAGGCTTCGGGTGGATTCTCTTCGAAACGCGTTGCAATGAAATACACGATCGGGAAGGCTGTGGCCGATAGGGCTATTGTGAAAAGCGCAAAGAAGCCCCAGCGCGGAAAGAGGGTCGGCTCGGTGAAGTAGAAAAGCGCAGCCAGCCCTCCCCAGCCGATCACGATCAGGGCAACGGTGCGCCAAAGATAGGGGCGAAATGTAAGTTTGTGGGACATCGCTTGAATTATACTCTGGGGAAGTAGACAGGTACACACGTTTGGAGGAGCAATGAACGTAGCCGATGCGATTCGCACAAAACGGGCGGTGCGGAAATTTTCAAACCAACCGCTTCCGGTCGATTCAATGCACGCGATCTTGAACGCGGGAAGACGCTCGCAATCTTCGAAGAATAATCAGGATTGGCAATTCATCGCGATCACGGACAAGTCCATTTTGAAGGAACTGTCGCAGTGCGGGGAATGGGCAGGCCACCTGGCCGGCGCGGCACTGGCGGTTGCGATCTTGACGCCCGACCCAATGGAAAAATTTCAATACTTGTTCGACGCCGGACAAGCCGCCGCCTTCATGCAATTGGCAGCCTGGGAAATGGGCATCGGCTCGTGCCCCGCTTCGATCTATGACCCGGAACGGGCGCGCGCGATCCTGGCGTTTCCACCCGCATGGCATGTACGCGTCATGCTTTCGTTCGGCTACCCCGCAGACGAGGCCAAGCTGACCTCCATGCCAAAGAAGGGCGGACGGAAGCTGCTCAGTGATGTTGTACATTGGGAACAGTGGTGAACAAAAAAGGACTGGCAATTGCCAGTCCTTTTTTGTTCTGCGAAAGGGTTACGGAACCGTGTAAACAATGATCAACTGAGGGCGATAACTTGTGGGAGCGTTGCCGCTATACAACTTCAGGACATCCGCGCCAGCGTCATTGTTATCGTCGGTGGCGAAGCGCAGACGGAGCTGGGTCACGCCGGTCAGGTTGATGAGGCTGAAGTTGCCCGAGGGAAGAGTGGCCGAATACCAACCGCTCGTCAGCGAATTGGCGATCGACATTACCGCATCGCCGCCGGATGGAGCCGCAAAATCGTCGAGCTGCAGGGCGGTATTATCGGCAAACGCCCCATTGCGGATATCGACCACCAAACTCCCGTGCGTATTGAACGGATTTGTGCCGGCCGTTCCACCGAAGCGCAGCCGCAGTGTCACGGATGTGATCTGGGCGTTATCGGGCAGGCTGGCCGTGTTGAAAGAGAGGATACTGCGATACTGGCGGTTGGCGGCATCGTCACCCACCATGACTGTGGTGGCTGAAGCATTACCCTTGCCGCCCACTCCCGTATTCTCACCCGATTCAAGCAGCCAGCCATCCTGTGCGCCGCCCGAGAGTGCAGTCAAGGTGGTGTCGGAGGTGCCTGTGTCCACGTAGGTATTTATCCACGAGACAAATTGCGAAACACGTGTATAAACGCCGTAATTGCCGGCGTCCGCACAGCCGACACCCCAGGAAACAATACCGGCCAGACGCCAACCGCTTCCCGTATCCACCACAAGCGGACCACCAGAGTCGCCCTGGCAGGAATCTTTGCCGCCTTGCTCGAACCCGGCGCACATCATGTTGGAGGTGATATCGCCATTGTAGTGATTGGCGTCATTGCACAAGCTGTTCGCAATGATCGGGACCTGCACCTCCCGCAGTTCGGTCGGATAATTCGGCTGGCCTTCGGTGGCGCCCCATCCGGTCACCCATGAGTTGACGCCGGTCAAATCGCCGACGCTGGCTGACACCAGAGAGATCAAGCCCGTTTTGGTGGAGCCTGTGCCGCCAATAGTGACGGGCTGAGAGAGTCTGAGCAGCGCCACGTCATTGTTGTGCGTGCTGGGGCTGTAGCTCGGGTGGACAATGATCTGCGCCACATCCCGTTTTTGAGAGCCGGAGGGGAACGCCAGGTCGTACACCCCGGCGACCACATCCACTGCCGAGATCGGATCGCCATAGACACAGTGAGCAGCGGTCACCACCCAATCTGGGGCCAAGAGCGAACCCCCACAGAACTGGCCGTTGTAATAATCTGTCATGCCGCCTTGAATCAGCGCCACCTGCCAGGGCCACTCACCAGGGTCAGCGGGCAGGCCGCCGACGATGTTCGGATCGATGATCACGCCTTCGCCCGGCGGAGGCGGGGTCACCTCGCCATCGGCACGGGCAGGAAGAACACTACCAAAGAAAAATAGCGATAAAACAATGCTGGTCAAAACCATCAAAGTGAGAGTTGTGCGGAAGCCTCGTTTGGAATTCATCAGTTTCTCCTGTGTGGTATATGAAAAATGCCTGCACCAAGTATAGCAAATGATATGCCATCTTTGATGAACAAAATTGTCATTCCGTGCGCATGACATGTCAATCAACCAAAACGACTATCGAGAAATTCCAGGCGGTTTTCGGAAAGCAATGGGTATAATCGCCGCATGAATTCCTCCCTCACCCCCTTCTTCCATCCTCGCGGCGTCGCCATCGTGGGCGCCTCCACCGACCCGATGAAACTTGGCTACGGCGTGGCGCGCAACATCCTGCAAAGCCAGTATCGCGGCGCGGTGCACTTCGTCAACCCCAAGGCCGAATCGCTGATGGGAATGCCCATGTATGCCTCGCTCAAAGACGTGCCGGACCCGGTCGACATGGCGGTGCTGATCGTCCCCGCCACGGCCATGCCCGATTCACTCCGCGATTGCGCCGCGCGCGGCATCCGGGCGGCCATCATCATGGCGGGCGGATTCCGCGAGGTCGGCCCCGAGGGAGCCGCGCTGGAAGACGAGATCATCCGCATCGCGCGCGAGAACAACATCCGCATGTTGGGACCGAACTGCATCGGCCTGCTCGACACACACTACCCCATAGACATCACCTTCCTGCCGCCGCCGCTTCCCGCCCCCGGCGACATCGGGTTCCTCTCCCATTCCGGCGCGTTCTGCGCCGCCGTGATTGACTGGTCACGCCAGCAGGGCTTCTCCTTCTCGCGCCTGATCAGCCTCGGCAACCAATCCGACATCACCGAAACCGACCTGATCGCCCCCATGGCCGCCGACAAGCAAACGCGCGTGCTGGCCATGTACGTTGAGTCTTTGCCCGATGGCCAACGCTTCATCGAAGAAGCCCGCCGCGCCGCGGTCAGCACGCCGATCGTGGCATTGAAAGTCGGGCGCTCGGCCAGCGGCAAACGCGCCGCTGCCTCGCACACCGGCGCCCTGGCCGGGTCCGATGCTGCGTATGACGCCGCCTTCGAAAAAGCGGGCGTGTTGCGCGTCTCCTCGGCGGAACAGCTTTTCGAATGGTCGCGCGCGCTGGCCTGGCTGCCACTACCCAAAGGCCGCCGCATGGCTGTGCTCACCAACGCGGGCGGGCCGGGCGTCATGTCCGCCGACTTCATCGAAGAACACGGCATGACCCTCGCTGACCTCGGCGAAGCCACCGTGAAAAAACTGCGCGCCATCCTGCCGCCCGCGGCCAGCCTGATCAACCCAGTGGACATGCTCTCGAGCGCATCACCGCAACAATACGCCAACAGCCTGCAGATCCTGCTCGACGATCCCAACGTGGACGGCGTCTTGCTCGTCCTGCCGCCGCCGCCCATGCACTCCACCGAATCCGTGGCAGACTCGCTCATCCCCCACATCCGCGCCTCGCGCAAGCCGGTCACGGTGGCGCTCATGGGCAGCAACCTCGTGCGCGAAGCCTGGCGCCGCTTCAACGCTGCGCGCATCCCCACCTACGACTTCCCCGAGCGCGCCGCTTCTGCCCTGGCCTGTCTCGTTCAACGCGCGGAATATCTGCGGAACATCGAATCCCAGGCCGCGCCCGCCCCGCAACTGGACCACTCCCAGATCAACGCCAACCTGCGCGACGTGCAACCCGCCTCGTGGCTGGACCCGGAGCGGGTGACACAATTGCTGACCGCCACCGGCATCCCCAACGCTGGCGTCCGCCTCGCGCAAACCGCGGACGAAGCCGCCTCGATCGCCCGCGAGTTGGGATTCCCGCTCGTGCTCAAGATCGCCTCACCCGACATCCTGCACAAATCCGATGTGGGCGGCGTCTTCCTCAACCTGGTCTCGGAAAGCGAAGTTCGTAACGCGTTTGAGGCCGCTGTCTTCAAGGCGCAACAAGCCAAGCCGGAAGCACGCATTGAAGGCTGTCACCTGCAGCGCATGATCCCCTCCGGGCAGGAGGTCATCCTCGGCTCAGCGCGCGACCCGCAGTTTGGTCCGCTGATCATGTTCGGCTCCGGCGGCGTGGACGTGGAGGGGTTGAAAGACGTGTCCTTCCACCTCGCCCCGCTCAGCGTCCGCGATGCCGACGCGCTGATCGAGCGCACCTGGGCGGGCAAAAAACTCGCGGGGTTCCGCTCCATCCCGCCCGCCGACCGTC
>CAYNQA010000148.1:6139-7691 GCA_964399225.1 uncultured Anaerolineaceae bacterium | reverse complement strand
GTCAAACTGGCGCGCGCCCTGATGGGACGCCCGAAGGAACGACGCGAGGCAGGTGCATTCGCTGCCGAAGGTGTGCGCCTCCTGGAAGATGCCGCCAAGGCGAAGTGGCCGATCCGATTCGCTTTGTTCGATGCGACATTGAACGAGAGAGGCAAGTCGCAAGTCGCAAGCCTAAAGTCGCAAGGCGTGGATGTGGAGGAGGTCACGCCCGAGTTGATGAAATCCATCAGTGACACCGAGGCATCGCAAGGTATCCTCGCTGTCCTCGAACTGACCAACTTACCAATCCCCAAGCTACCAACATTTCTCCTCATCCCCGATCAGATCCGCGACCCGGGCAATCTTGGCACATTGATCCGTTCGGCGGATGCGGCCGGCGTGGATGCGGTGTTGATCCCGCCCGATACGACCGACCCATTCGCACCGAAGGCCGTCCGCGCCGGGATGGGGGCGCATTTCCGAATGCCGATCCTTTCGATGGGTTGGGAGAATATTGTTAGCAAGTTGGCAGGTATGCAGGTTTATCTGGCAGACATGGATGGCCGACATTGCTGGGAGGCCGATTTGCGTAGTTCATTGGCATTGATCGTTGGCAGCGAGGCGGAGGGAGCGAGCGAATCTGCGCGCAGATTGGCGACTGGGAAGATCACTATTCCGATGGCAGGTGAGACAGAGTCGCTGAATGCGGCGGTGGCGGGGTCGGTGTTGATGTTTGAAGTGATGAGACAAAGATCGAAGGAGAAATAGCCCGATGTACGCTTTTTTTATTCTGCTTTATCGTTTTCTGCATAGCTTATGGCAAGGCTTGAAAGATAAGGAATTCCGCGCGCTGTTTTTCTGGGTGCTGGGAATCCTTGCAATGGGCACGTGGTTCTACGCCCGCGTGGAGCACTGGCGCCCGCTCGATGCCTTGTACTTTACCATCACTACACTGACCACCGTCGGCTATGGCGATTTTTACCCCAAGACCGACGCGGGCAAGATCTTCACGATATTTTACATTTTCGTGGGCATTGGCTTGCTCTCTGGCTTCATCATCCTGCTCGGCGAGCGCTCGGGGATCATCAAACCCTCCAAATCATCGAGTGCGAAAGAAGAAGGCAAAGCCGATTCAGCATGAAGATTCGTTCCATCACTTACTTTTGCAATCCGGGCTGGCCGCTAAACGAGACCATCCTGCGGCAGGCTGGTGAGTTTCTCGCGCAGGCCAAGTCTGCGTTTGAGGCGGCGGGATACGAAGTCCAGACTACGCGATTGGCGACGATCCCCTTTCCCCAACTGTTGAAGGGTAAGGTCAGCGAAACGCCCCGCTTGGCAGAAGCGCTCTCGAAACTTCTCCCCCAGATCGGGCTCGCGTATGCATCCCTCGGCCCGGCGTTGACCGAGTTCCGCGAAAGCTATGAAGTCATTCCAGAAGCAATCGCCGCCTCACAAAATATCTTTTTCGGCGGCGTGATGGCGGACAAAGTCCACGGCATCGACATGGCCGCTGTCCGCGCTTGCGCCGAGGTGATCGTCAAGTGTGCACCGATCGACCCGAATGGATTTTCCA